>NZ_JADEXF010000495.1 GCF_015207245.1 Nostoc cf. edaphicum LEGE 07299 | reverse complement strand
GCAATTAGCTTTAGCAGATGCCCCTTTAAACCCACTAACGCACAGCTAAAACGCGATGCGGACTTATTGGAAAGAGTTAAAGTTAATAGCTTTGCATTACCTGAATCTATATAATTTATACTTTTATTTGAAGCAAAAAAAATGAAAGTTTGGTGGGAATGAGTCTTAACTGGTAGCTTTAAAGTACGCAGGTATTTATCCCCAAGTAAGACAAATATTAAATCATATCCGACAATTTCTTGTTGAAAATCTTCATGGATTCTGAGATAATTCCCCCACGAATAGACTTCATCATTCTTCATCGAATTAAAGGTGACAGAGTAGGGAACGATCGCTTTGTCTTCCGGGATTAGCCCATAACCTGCTGAAATGATTTTTACATCTACTGCTTTTTTAGAGGAGACAGTCAAAAGTCTGTTGCAGGCGTTGGGGAAACTGAATCGACCTTATCTTACTCCTGTGGAAAAGAAATTGTTGAATCTTCTGGAGTCGGAGTATGGGAGAATACCCTGAACAATTTTGGCAATTTGGCATCCAATGTCTTTGGGTTGCAGTTTCAATGGAGATATCAACACAACGAGACAGTCAAGAAGTTGTACGAGGAATAGGGCAAAACTTTCCGTTTTTAGTGTCCCGTGCTACGCCAGTTGTAAGCGTGAGTGCTGTAGAATAGCTCTACATAATTGATACAGCGCTCGTAAGTGAACGCCATCACTCTGCAACTGGCTAGAAATGAACAAAACCAAATAGGATTTCAGAAGATGAAAAATCTAGATAGCTGGATTGCTGTATAGTTTTGGTTATGCCAGATTATCATCTCAAGAGTTGCTCTATGATTGCTCTACCTGGTATTGCCATCCAAGACAAGATATATGAAAGTTCTAATTCTCTAGTGTACCGGGGCATCAGAGACGATGGAGTAGGGGTGGTAGTCAAAATGCTAAAGCTTGATTATCCCTCACCTCAAGAAATAACCCGCTATAGGCAGGAATATAAAATTACCCGTTCTCTCAACTTGGAGGGAGTGGTGAAGGCATACAGTCAGCAAGACTATCAACGCACTCTGGTGATTCTCTTAGAAGATTTTGGGGGAGAGTCCCTAGAGAAATGGATGCACAAGCGTCCAGATATTTTCTGCCCGATGCCTTTATCCCAATTTTTAAGTATCGCGATCGCTGTTTGCGACATTCTGGGCAGAATCCATGCAGCCAATATCATTCATAAAGATATCAATCCTGGAAACATAGTCTTTAATCTGGATACTGGCGTTGTCAAAATTATTGATTTTGGGATTGCAACCCAATTTAACCGCACCAATCCGACGTTCAAAAGTCCCCATGTGTTAGAAGGCACGCTTGCCTATCTGTCGCCAGAGCAAACTGGGCGGATGAACCGGATGCTCGACTATCGCACCGATTTCTACTCGCTGGGCGTGACCTTCTACGAACTGTTAACTGGACAGCTACCGTTCCCCACTCAAGACATCCTGGAGCTAGTTCATTGTCATATTGCCAAACCGCCGATTCCTGTGCATAAATTGAACGCCACGATTCCCAAACCCATTTCAGGCATAATTTTAAAGTTGATGGCGAAAAATGCGGAGGATCGCTATCAAAGTGCCTGGGGCATCAAAGCGGATCTAGAACGCTGCGCCGGGCAACTGGCAGAAATGGGTCAGATCAACGCCATGTCGTTGGGACTGCAAGATGTTTCAGAAGAGTTTTGCATTCCTCAGAAACTGTATGGACGAGAAGCGGAGACTAAAGCATTATTGGCGGCGTTTGACAGAGTGGCAGGAACGGGGAATGTTGGCGAAGCCCAGCGACCAGAGGAAAGCATCGGAAATTCTCAATTCAAAGTTGAAATGATGCTGGTTTCTGGCTATGCGGGAATTGGCAAATCAGCACTAGTGCAGGAACTTTACAAATCCATCACAGCAAAGCGCGGCTATTTTATCTCTGGTAAATTTGACCAATTAGGGCGTAATATTCCTTACAGCGCCATTGTGGATGCCCTGCAAAAGTTGGTGCAGCAACTTTTGGGGGAACCGGATGAGCAAGTGCAACAGTGGCGAGATCGTCTGCTCTCAGCTTTAGGAAGCAATGGGCAAATCATCATTGATGTCATTCCGGAAGTTGAATTAATTATTGGCAAACAGCCACCCGTACCCGAAGTTGGAGCAACGGAAGCTCAAAATCGCTTTAATCGAATCTTTCAAAATTTTGTGCGGGTGTTTTGTTCAAAAGAACATCCCCTGGTCATCTTCTTAGACGATTTACAATGGTTCGACTCCGCAACGCTGAAGTTAATCGAGTTAATATTACTCGATGAGCAAACCCAATATCTGTTTTTGATTGGAGCCTACCGAGATAATGAAGTGGCTCCAACGCATCCACTAATATTAACGCTGGAGAAACTGCGAAAACAAGGGGCAGTGCTTCAGGGGATTACCTTAGCACCCTTAACGCTCGAACCCTTGAGTCAACTGATTGCCGAGACATTACATTGCAATATTGACACTGTTCATCCCCTAGCCCAATTAGTGTTACGTAAAACCGAAGGCAACCCTTTCTTTGTCGGTGAATTTTTGCGAATGCTGTATAGCGAAAATCTGTTACTCTTTAATGCGAAACAGTTAAGCTGGCAGTGGGATATTGCTCAAATTCAAGCCCAAAATATTACCGATAATGTGGTGGAGTTGCTGCTGATCCAGTTGAAGAAATTGCCAAATGAAACACGGCGAATTCTTCGCTTAGCCGCTTGTGTTGGAGCTGAATTTGATTTAGAAACGTTAGCGATCATTTGTGAGCGCTCGCCTCAAGCGATTTTCCAGGGTTTACTAGCAGCAATACAAGCTGAATTAATTCAACCTTTATCTGAATTAGACGAAAACTTGTTAGTTCAAGACTACAAGTTTTTACACGATCGCGTTCAGCAAGCGGCTTATGCTTTGATTGATGAATCGCAGAAACAGGTTGTTCATCTCCAAATCGGTCGTAATTTGCTCGAAAAAACTTCGCTAGAGCAACGATCCGATCGGTTGTTTGAAATCATCGATCATCTCAATCAAGGACTTGAGCTAATCACTGCTCGATCAGAACGAACTGAAATTGCCAGATTGAATTTAACGGCAGGTCAGAAAGCAAAGGCAGCAACGGCTTATGAAGCAGCTTTTAAGTATTTCACTACAGGGCTTAAACTCCTCAATTCAGAGAGTTGGCTCACTGAGTATGACCTCACCTTAGCGCTGTACTCAGAAGCAGCAGAAGCGGCGTATCTCCAGGGTTGCTTTGATGAGATGGAACAGTTGGTAGAAGTGGTACTCGATCGTGCCAAAACAGTGGTTGACAAAGTACAGGCTTACGATAGCAGAATTCAAGGATATTTGTCACAGGGCAACCTGAAAGAAGTACTAAAAACTGGATTGGAAGCGTTAAAGCTCTTGAGAATAGATTTAATAGAAAATCCAAGTCAGTTAGATGTTCAAAGAGAATTGGAGTCAACGGCTGCACTATTAGCTGGACGAGATATCGAAGACTTAATTAATCTAGCAAAGATGACCGCACCAGAACCGCTGGCAGCAATGTATATCCTGGTGAATATCGTGGTTGCTGCAAATATGGTGTCACCAGCACTGATGATACTGATTGTGTGCAAAATGGTAAATTTATCAATCAACTACGGCAATGCTACCTGGTCACCACTGAGTTATGCTGCCTACGGAGTTGTTCTAGGTGACGTTGTTCAAGACATTGAACTCGGTTATAAATTTGGTCAATTGGCTCTCAGCTTGACAGAACGATTGAATAGCAAAAAAAGGAATGCTAAAGCATTAGCGATATTTAGTGCCAACATCATGCACCGGAAGGTACATTTTAGGAAAATAATACCAATTCAGGTTGATGTTTATCAAAACGGAGTGGAAACCGGAGACTTTGAATTCGCTGGCTATGCTGCATGTAATGTATGTTGTTACTCGTTTCTTGCCGGTGAGGAACTCACGGAACTGGAACAAAAAACGGCAACCTACAGCAAAGCAATCAGACAAATCAGACGGGAAAACCCCTCTAATTGGATTGCAGTGTTGTGGCAGACAATCCTTAATCTGTTAGGTAGATCTGAGAATCCCACCCGTTTGATTGGTAGTGTATATAATGAAGAGCAAGCACTATCGCGCGCTATTGCAGTTAAAGACAGAACTGAAATTCCCTACCTCTATTTAAACAAAATTATAC
>NZ_JADEXF010000494.1 GCF_015207245.1 Nostoc cf. edaphicum LEGE 07299 | reverse complement strand
GTGCAACGCCATCCTAAAGGAGAGATTATTCTCCATGAAGGCGATCGCTTACCAGCAAAACTTTATGCTGTTGTCAGTGGATCGATTCAAGTTACCAAAACAGCAACAACGGGGAAAGAAACAATTCTTCGCGCCTTAGCTGCTGGGGAAATTTTTGCGGCTCCTGCTCTGTTGGGAAATGGAATTTCTCCGGCAACTGTCACTGCTGAATCTGATTGTGAAATCCTCACTGTAGAGCGAGATGCTTTATTAACAGCTATTGAAGAAAACCCTGAAATCGCCTTACGAATGCTGATGGTTTTTAACAGTCGGATTCAGCAATTACATGAAACAGTCCACGGATTAGTTTCTGAAAGAGCGATTGTTCGCCTTGCGAGATTAATTCAATATTTTGCTGCTGAATCGGGAACTGAATCTAGTTCACAAGGCGAATGTTTAAAAGTCAAATTATCTTATTATCGGATGGCTCGAAGTAGCGGCATTACTTACGAAGAATGCGTGCGATTAATCAAAAGTCTCAAACCAGTAATTGCTTATCACCGGGGTGGGACTATTACGATCCTTAATGTTGAGAAGTTGGATGCGATCGCTTCTGGAGATATAGATTAGTCAGGGCGCACAGATGTACGCCCCTACACGTGGGGGACAGCAATTCAGAGGGAGCATCTCACCTTTGCAAATACCTGGAAATACCTGGCGATTAGAAATCGCGGCTACACAAACCAAGTCCGCCTGCGCGGACTCAAGAAATTGGAAACCCACGGAGGTGGGTTTTGTCTGTATAGCCGCGAATTCTATTCGCCAGGGCAGATATATTTTTATGAAAGTGAGATGCTCCCAATTCAGATTGCTACAGCGACTCTATCCTGTTCGCGTGCAGCAACAACTAAAACTAGACATAGAGCTGCGATCGCTTTTTGCCATTCTTGCCGAACTTGCGCGTCTTCGACACCTTCAAACATACCTATCAAGCGGGGAATAGAAGCTTCTAAAGCCGGACGAGGTACTGGACGGTGCAACTCAACCAAATGAGTTAGACTTTCTTGATTATGGAGAAAACCAATTACCCATGTTGTTGTGTGATCGGGACTATCAGGAACCCGCCTTACTCCTAATTCATTTTTTAGCCAGTTGTAAAAAGGTGGTAATTCCTTAGCTAAAACTCCTCCTGCTGTGGGTAACGTTTCCTTAAGCAAACTGGTATCTAAGCTGTTTAATTCTTGTTGTAATTCAGGTGAATTGAGAACTTCAATTAAAGGTTTTGATAGTATTTCTTCCAACTGATTTTCAGAGAAATTTAAATTTTGAGTAAAAGTTAAAAGTAGCGATCGCATTTTTTTAGACTCCATAATTCACTAATTTTTATCTGTAACTTTCTCAGAAAGTGTGAGCAAAAATGCCAGATTTTTTTCCGCTTTTAAGGCATGAGGTGCGTTAGCAGGCATAAAGACAAAAATACCATCTTCAAGTACAATATCTTCTCCAGATAAAGTGAGTAGACCTCTGCCTTCAATTACATTTATCGTGGCATTCTGAATAGAGGTATGCTCAGAAATATCAGTGTTAGCTGCTAGGCAAAATAAAGTGTATTGACAAGCGTTATCTTTCAGCAGTACTTTGCTGAAAACTCCTGCACTGGGATATTCAATTTGTTCTCGTAGTTGAGTAATAAAAGATGGGCTAGTTATGATTTTGGTCATAGTATTTTGGGATGATGAATCGTAAGCAAGGCTAATAATCCTTGAATGATTATCAGTATTTATCAGACGATGGTTTTGGTGAATAAATTATGTTACTAGACAACAGCACACGAAATGATGTAGCCTAATTCGTGTTGGTATTTATGAAACACTTGGTGAATTTCTATAACTCGGTTGCGGATACCTCTCTGCGTTAAGATATTCCACAAAATTCGAGTTGTGTTGAGAAAACCTTCATCTTAAAATATCCGCCCTAAATTCAATAAATTCATTGAGTTAGTTTGGCATTTCTCTACTTGCAATCCTGCTGTTGCAAAAGCCGTAATCCAGTTGGATTCTGAAAGTGGTGTAGAATTAACTCGAATTACTCTTGCTAAGTCAGCATGAATTTGTTCTTCTTTATCACTGGCTAACAGTTCATGGGAGAGAAATTTACCTCCCGGTTTGAGTCGATTATGAATTTCAGCTAAAATCTTGGCTTTTCCCGATGGAGATTGCATTGTGAGAATAGCTTCTGCCAATACATAATCAAACTTTCCTGAAATTGCCTCTAGGTTGAAAATATTACCTTCAATAATTTCAACTTGATTTTCTAACCCAGCAGCGCATATATTAGCACGCGCACTAGCTACACTCTCAGGATTTTTTTCAATGCCTACTAATTTCACATGGTAGCTTTTTGCTAAAGCGATCGCGCTATATCCAAAGCTAGAACCTAACTCTAAAACTATCTCTCCAGGCTGAAAGTTTGCCCACTGAAATAATTTATCGGTGGCTATTCGTCCACCAGGACGGAGATATTTTTTACCCGCTGCTGCTAATACTTCGTGTCCCGTAGCTGTTTGGAAATTGAGGATAGTGTTGGTCATGTCTGTTACCCTCTGAACTTGTCTTACCTCAATTTCTCAGTAATTTATGATATTGTCTCTGAGGTAGCTCATAGAAGCAGGATTACTTTGCTTTCCATTCGTGGTCAAGGATAGCGTAAAGAAAGTTGTCATACCATCTGCCTTTGATTAACTCTTTTTCCCGCAAATGACCCTCACGACGCATACCAATTTTTTCTAATACCCTTACAGAAGCAACATTTTCTGCAACACACCAAGACCAGATCCGATGCATTTTCAATTCTTCAAAGCCAAACTTTAAAATTTCCTTTGCTGCTTCTGTTGCATAACCTTGTCCCCAATATTGAGTATTTAGTTCATAGCCGATATTTGCTTCTCGCATTTCCGGGTCATTTACACGGATACCACAATTGCCAATCAGCCGATTTTCTTCTTTGAGGACAACAGCTAACTGAAACTTAGTCCGAGGTTGCTCTTTTTGCTGTTCGATAAACATCTGGATAAACTCGCAAACATCCTTCTGTGTGCGTTGTGTCCAGTAGCTATAATGCAAGTACCAAGGATCGGATTGATAAGTAAAAACCGCTTGCCAGTCTGCCTCTATAAAATCACGCATTAGCAAGCGGTGTGTTTCTAACATTATGTATTTCCTCTATGGGCTTAGTAGAAGCAATCTAATAATTTTAACTTTTACATTTTGCACCTTGAGGAGTAGCATCGGGATAATAGGTAACGATCGCTTTTTCTTTACTTACAAAAACCGTAGGGAAAGATTTTCCCGTTTCCTGGTCACGTACATTATAAATACATACTCCCTGAGTATTACCTTGGAGTTTAAATATTTTGGTGGCATCTAAAAGCATTTCTTCGGCATTGCTGAGGTAGCCATAGCCTTTAATGACATCTGTTACTGTGCGATTTTTCTGTTTAATTACTACACCCATTGTATAAATTACATTAGGAATAACTTCTTCTCGTCCTTGATTATTTGGCAAACGTCCGCCTATACCTTCATTTTGTAACTGTAAATATCTGCCGTAAAAATGCAAACCACCAATATCTTTGGCGTTATATATTTCGCCACAAAATATATGTTCAAACCCCTGACGTTGGAACCAAATATTTGTTAAATCTTCAAGGAATTGTGCTTTATTTCTACGTCCAGGACGCAGTTCACCGCCGCTAACTTGCTGAATTTTCTGCAAGACATCTGGGTAATAAGATAATAATTGTTTAAAATTATTAGGACTAACTCTTGTACCAATAGGGCCGCAGAGTTTTAGTACAGCCTTGTCAAAAGGATTGAGCAGCGGTGGAGGTGGCGTGATATCCACCTGTTGCCCTGCGGGAAACCGAACAGGAACTGGGTTATCGGTATTATCAAAAAACGGCAGAAGTTGCGTATTTGACTGAGCCTGAACCTTCACTGAATTTTGCCAGCAAAATGAGGAAACCAGTAGCAAAAAAGCAAATAAATTTATCATCTGCTTTGACCTATTGGTTAGAGAATTTGGCTGCATAAATTTTAGATGAATTACTTAGATGGGAATACTACATCAAGTTTAATTTAAGCGATAGCATACATTAGAACAAACCTGGTTTATTAAAAAAACCGGGTTGATAAAGTTATTTAAAAATGTATTGTCTTGAAATTTTTACTTATTGATTACGCTATCTTAAGCTAATTAACGGTGG
>NZ_JADEXF010000493.1 GCF_015207245.1 Nostoc cf. edaphicum LEGE 07299 | reverse complement strand
GGGTATGTCCGCCGCATACTTCCATGATTTTGATAGGTTTTTCTAGCCGATTGCATAATTTGGCGATTTCGCAGTATAACGCTTCAGCTTTTTCCGGTTCGCGGAATTCGTCAACATATTTCATAGGAAGTAAGGAATAGTGAGTTTTATCTATCGATTAATTTCGCTTTTTTGGTAAAAAGTTTTTTTACAAATCGCATACTTCTACGGAGAAGCAAGCTATGCACAGCGTCTCTAAAAGTTGCCTCATCTAGATTCTAACTTCCTACCTTCTTCACGTACTAATCCCTGTTTGTAATGTTGCTAATTCTTGGAAAAGTTGTAATGTTTCTGCTGCTTCTTCTTTATTAATTCGATTCATTGCAAAGCCAACATGCACTAGTACCCAATCACCGACACAAGCTTCAGGGGGATGTTGTTCATCTACAATACAAGCAATATTTACTTCGCGCTTGACACCACCAATGTTAACTATGGCTAATTTATGGTTAACGTTGGTAATTTCTATAATTTGTCCGGGAATTCCTAAGCACATTTTTTATTTTTTAGGATAAATTAACCACATAGGCACAGAGAACACAGAGGGAATTATTTGTGAGAGAAACTTTTTCAGATATCAAGACTCATGTATTAATTGTGCGGCTGCAATCACTGCTTGTCCTAAAGATAAGCCGCCGTCATTAGCTGGAACTAAGCTGTGAGTAAGTACTTTTATTCCCAATATCTGTAATTCTTTGGTAACTTGCTCTAACAATATACGATTTTGAAATACTCCTCCTGTTAAGGCTACCTGAGAAATCAGATTTTCTTGAGAAAGATGCTTAACCATTCCCACAATCGTATTCGCTAAACCTTTGTGAAATTTGGCAGCCATAATTGATTGTGGAATCTGCTGCTGTAAGTCATTTAGCAAGGCTTGCCACATTGGACGCGGGTCTATACAGTAAATACTATCTAAAAAGCTAAAGCTAAAAGGATATATTAGCGTTTCTTTATCATTATTTAAGCTGCTAACATCTACTATAGCTTCCATTGCGATCGCAGCCTGTCCTTCATAGCTACATTCATCTCTATAAATACCGATAGCCGCTGCCACTGCATCGAACAATCGCCCCACTGATGAAGCTGGAGGAGAGTTAATACCTTTCTCTGTAAGTTGATTGAGTAGTTTAAGCGGCTTGTTTTTCAAAAACTTAAATATTTCTAAATCAGTATATTTTTGTTCGCAATCATCCCAAAGGTTAGCGGCTACTAATTGGGCATAAGTATTACGCCAAGGTTGATAAATAGCTTGTTTAGCACCAATCATTGCTACTGATTTAAATGTTGCTAGTCGTTGAAATTTCCGATAATCTGCTAAAAGAAATTCTCCACCCCAGAGTGTACCATTGTGGCCGTAACCTAAACCATCTAAAGCAATACCTAATATTGGAGGTGAATCTAAAGGAATCCCATTTTCTGCCATACAAGCAGCGATATGGGCATGATGATGTTGAATTGGGTAAATTTTGATTTTATTTGTATCTGCAAGTTCTTTACCAAGTTTGCTTGAGAGATATTCAGGGTGTTTATCAATGGCAATTATTTCTGGCTGATGCTCAAATAAATTTAAGTATAAATTTAAATTTTCTTGGTAAGCGTTGAAAGCCGCAGCATTTTCTAAATCTCCTAGATGTTGAGATAGAATTGCTTTTCCTTCACGCAATAAGCAAAAGGTATTTTTTAACTCACTGCCCATTGCTAAAATTTGCGGTACATTGTCAAATCCTGATGGTAAACTAATTGCTGCTGGTGCATATCCTCTGGCACGGCGAATTGTTTGAACTTTATCTCCGACAACACGCACAACCGAATCATCTACCCGATTAATAATTTCCCGATTGTGAAAGAGAAAATAATCAGCAATTGTCCCTAATTTTTCTCTTGCTTCGTCATTGTCAATACATTGTGGTTCATCAGCAAGATTACCACTTGTTAAAACAATTGGGCGATTCATCCGCCGCAGAATTAAATGATGTAAGGGCGTATAAGGTAGCATGAAACCAAGGGTACTTTGCCCTGATGCTATCGATGGCGCTACTTTTTTACCTATCGCTTGTAATAAAACAATTGGTGCAGCAGAACTTGTTAATAATTCTTTTTCTTTGGCGTTGACAATACAATATTGTTCAATTATCTCAACATTCCGCGCCATTAAAGCAAAAGGTTTATGATAGCGCTTTTTTCGCTGACGCAGTTTTTGTACAACGGTTTCTTGCGTTGCATCGCAAGCTAGATGAATACCACCTAACCCCTTAATTGCCACAATCTCACCTTTTTGCAACAAGGTACAAACAGCATCGACATCATCCAACATCGAAAACATGGAAGCAGTAACCGATTTCCCATCAGCGCGTTCTAACCAAGCTGCGGGGCCGCAAACATGACAACCTACAGGTTGGGCGTGAAAACGGCGATTTTCGACATCATGATACTCCTTTCCACATTCTGAACACATCACAAACGCAGACATACTGGTATTACATCTGTCATAAGGAATGGCACGAATAATACTCAGGCGGGGGCCACAATGAGTACAGTTAGTAAAGGGGTAGCGATAAAAGCGACTAAAAGGGTCGAATATTTCTTGTTGACATTGCGGACAAATAGCTGCGTCAGGGGTAATTTCTGTTTTAATGGTATTATTGACACTAGTAGAAATTACAAAATCATCAAATTTAAATTCACCTTCATAAGTAGTTCTAGTTAGTTGATTAATTCTTGCCAACGGTGGACATTCTGTTTGCAATCTGGCTAGAAATTCTGTTATTGCTTCCTCACTACCAGATACCCGAATTAATACACCTTCACCATCATTACAAACATCTCCACACAAACCGTAGGTTTTAGCCAGACGATATACAGTAGGGCGAAATCCTACCCCTTGAACAATACCGCAAACTCTAATTTCTTCAGTCGCCATATAAATCTGACTTTCCAAAATTACGAATTACGAATTACGAATTATTAAACTGCCACAGCAAAATTCGGTTATTTCCAGAATCAGCTATCACTGCTGTATTGCCACAAATTTTTATCCCGTAACACCAATTTAAGCTATCTCGTTTAGGTAGTCCGAAATTACGATTTTCACCTTTACTTTGAAAATTTATTTGTCCTGCTAACCCATCTGCCACTACACCTTGCAGTGATAAAATTGATTCTACTTTTTTCCATCCTAACAACCGGGAATTAGCAGTATCTGCAACTATTAACCAATCTCCAGCCACCCCGACACCATAAGGCATACTCAAACTACTAGCACTAGGATAATAAACTCCTTGATTCATTTCCACAAAATCAAAGCTTTTTTGTCCTAAAACCACTGCACAAGGGGCATTATTTTCTGTTGGTATTCCCTGCCAAATCATCACTCGGTGATTACCTGCATCGCTGACAACTAAATTTTCTCCCCAAAGGGTAATATCGTGACACCAACGCATACTCGCTGCGGTTGGAGAAGCACCGCCGTTTTCATTGCGAGATATCATATCTGGTTGTCCCAAAACTACATCAGCAGGTTGACCATTTTCTGTTGGGAATTGATGCCAAATTAATACCCTTCGATTACCTGTATCAGCAATAAATAGCCGTCCTTGATGATAGAAAACACCATAAGGCCAGTGCATTGTACTGGCAGATGCTTGTTGACTTCCCCGATTTGGTTCATTGTCGATAAAATTAGCTTGTCCTAATACTAAATCGGCTGGAACATTGTTATCTTCTGGTAAATTTTTCCAAATTAAAACTCGATGATTCCAAGCATCTGCTACAGCTAACCCTTCATCGCAACTACAAATACCAGTTGGTACGTTTAAAGTACTCCTTCCAGTTGTACCTTTAGCATTTTGTCCTTCATGAGAAAAGTCAGGTTGTCCAATTACCCAATCAGCCGATTGACTATCTTTAGTAGGTAAATTCCGCCATCCCAATAATCGATGATGTCCTGTATCCGACACCCACAATAGCCCATTTGCAAACAAACAAGCACCGCGAGGCCCAAACATTGTAGTCGGACTGGGTGCTACAGGTATCACTAATTGTTCTGTTTCAATAATATTGCCTAAAATTACCTCTGCACCCTGAGATGAAAAAGGTAAATTTTGAGGGGTTGCTGTTGTTTCTGGCGGTAATTGTGGTATAGGATGAATTCTAATTGGGATATCCATGAACCGCAAATAGAGGCTGTTACATATTTAAAAACATTAATGT
>NZ_JADEXF010000492.1 GCF_015207245.1 Nostoc cf. edaphicum LEGE 07299 | reverse complement strand
AATTAATTATTTTACCTAGTTGAAAATAATCGGCTACAAAAATCTCTTCTTCAGAGAAAAATCCTCCTTCAATCAAGTCAATTTCTGGATTAGCCTGCATGTATTTAAATCGCGACTCTAGATGATTTGCTATATATGTATCATCGCTGTCAATAAAGGTGATGTATTTGCCAAAGGATGCTTGAACTCCGGCATTTTTAGAGTACCCTAATTTTTTATTTTGGTGTTTTAAATAACGTATATTATTAAACTTTTGCACATAGGGATTGACAATTTCAAAAGTATTATCTTTACTACCATCATCAACTACCAACAGTTCCCAATCTTTAAATGTTTGCTCAAGGACACTATTGATACAATTATTCAAATATTTTTCTCGGTTGTAGGTGCAAAGTATAACTGAAATTTCAGGACTAAAGTCAAAGACAATAGGACTCATAAGAGTTAGATGTTCAATTTATAACTAGTTTAAAATTGCTCACACTGACAACACAGCATCACAACCAAATAATTATGCTATTTGTGATTTATTTGCTGATATTCAATATGCCATAATCTGCATCGACCGATGGCTAGACCCGCAAAAGGCATCACGCAGTACTTGCTGTATAGTAAAGCTAAATATATTTTACGATGATTTATACTACACTAGTTAACCTCCTCAGGCAATTTTGCAGACTTTATAAAACACCACTTAAACATTATTTTCCTGAAGAAAATATGTAATACTTTACACTATCTATAGTTTTTTATATAGAAATACTACCAAAAAAAAGTTATTTTCTTGAATTCAGCGGATCTGATTTTAACTTAATGTGGATGCGCGATCGCTAATATTCCCGCATCCCCATCTAAAGTTACTTCTACACCCACTGGTAAGGCTGCATTGGGATGATCGTGGCCAAAAGGCAAATCGGAGACAATGGGAATCCCTAAATCACCTAAGCGATCGCGCAATACTTCTTCTACACTAAAACTAGATATAGTTGGTGGCGCTTCACAGCGAGTAAAACCGCCCAACGCAATACCGCAGACTTGAGACAAAGCACCGCTCAAACGCCACTGCGTCAGCATCCTATCGATGCGATAAGGTGCTTCGGTAACATCCTCGAAGGCTAGAATCACACCATCCAGATGTGGCAAGATTGGTGTACCCAAAAGGTGAGTAGCTACCGTCAGATTACCTGGTAACAAAGTACCATTAACCACACCACCACCCCAACCGCAACCTTTGAGAGGTGTGAAAGAACTACCTTCTACCCAATCAAATAATCGCTTAACTGACCAATCTGACTCATCTACCAAAGTTGTCATTACAGGTCCTTGAACGCCGGAAATGCCTGCTGTATAAAGGCTCCATAATAAAGCTGTGATATCAGAAAAGCCTATGAGCCACTTGGGAAGCCCTGAGTTTGGCCAATTCCAACTTTCTAAAATGCGGGTGCTGCCAAAACCACCTCTGGCACAGAGAATACCTCGACAATCAGGATCTTGCCATGCTGCTGCTAATTGCTGACGGCGGGTTTCGTCAGTTCCTGCCAGATAACCCCATTTGTCATCTATCTGGGGACTGACTTTTAATTGATAACCACGCGATCGCCAAATTTCTAGACTCTGTTTAAATTCCTCGAATTCTCGCAAAGCACCACTAGGGGCAATTACTCGTAGTAAGTCTCCAGGTTTTAGGGGCGGTGGTAAGATTTTGGCTGGCATGAAACAAGTTAGGAGTGAAAAGTATAATATTAACAATGCTGCAACTGTGTTAACAACACAACAACTTCATCAATTGCCTGCCGTATTACTGTTGCAGACTGATCCGACTGATTTACGATAATACTAAAAACTAACGGCTCATACTTCGGCGCATTCATATATCCAGATAGAGAAACTACACCCGTTAACGTACCTGTTTTTGCTTGCACAATACCCTCAGCAGGTGTACCTTGAAAGCGGCCCTTCAGAGTTCCACTTTTACCCGCCACAGGTAAAGATGCCCGATATATATATGCTGTTGGGGTTTTTGCAATTGCCCGCAAAGTTTGTACAAAAGCTTCTGGTGTTACTAAGTTACGACGTGATAAACCTGAACCATCCACTAAAATGTAATTAGCTGGATCAACCCCCAATTTAGTTAAACTTGCTTTGACAACTTCTAAACCGACATCAGCATTAGTCTGATTTTTCAGTCTGATTTTTTTCATAGCTAATGCTCTCAGCAATGCTTCAGCATAAAGATTATTACTATCTAAATTAGTTTCTGCTAATAATTCAGCTAAAGGTGGCGATTCGACAAATGCGATTTCCTGTTGATTCACACCACCATTTACTACTAATGTTTGTCCCAAGTTAATTTTTTCTGTTGCTAAAGCACTACGGAAGCGTCGTAAGAAGTAATAATTAGGGTCAACGACAGGCAAATCTATTAAAGAGGGTTCAGAATTCGTTGCCAGTTGTCCTTGAATTCGTAATACTGTTCCTGATAATTCACGGGTAACATTGACGTAGCTTGGTTGATTTTGGGGAACGGTTACTGACTGATTAATTATCCGCCACTGTTTCGCTTCGCCAGGATCAGTCCATACGACTTGTAAAGATTTACCTACAGCCTGTGGTATAAGTTTTAAGCTAAAAATATTTTGATTCAGAATAAAGCTGTTAACTGGTGCGCCATAGTCTGACTGAACATCTTCCCATTGCCAGGTGGGGTTAACAATATCACCTTGAATATAACTATCATCAGCTATCAAGCGCTGAATTTGAGTAATACCTTTCTGTTTTAACTGCTGTGCCAATTTTTGCAGTTCTGTATCACTTAAGCTAGGATCTCCCCTGCCGACAACACGTAAAACACCATTGCCATTCTGATAAATAGAGGTGCGAATCCGAAAATTAGCACCCAATTCCTGCAACGCGGCTACCGTTGTCAGCAATTTGAGGTTAGACGCAGGAGTAAAATATTTCTCGGCATCTCGACTGTAAAGAGTTGAACCCGTTGACAGAGGTTGTATCAAAATTCCCCAGCGCACCCGACTAAATAAGGGACGATTGATTACAGCATCTATAGCTGTTCCCAATTGATTAGAGCAAATTGATTTTGTGGTAGTTGTTGGTGCAACTGGGGTTTGTGCTTTCGCAATAGAACTAAATCCTATCTGGCTAGTCAAAAATATTAATAAAACACCCAGTGGTTGATTTAAAGTCTTAAGTCTCACCAATTTTCCTTATCCCAAAGACAGATATTTTTACCTTCCAAACAATTTCCTTCCGGAGAGAGAAGAATTGGCTCAGTAAAGTTACTTAATTAGTATAGGGAAGATGTTCACATGTTTCATACATAGGCGAGCGCACAAACATAATTTATGGGACTACAAAATCGAAACCTAAGTCAACCTGTATATACAGAAATACGAAATCGAGGCAATGGTGTGAGTACATTTTTATCTGGTGTAGCTGTATTACTCTCTACTTTGGCTTTGGGATGTAGCGGCTATGTAGCTTATGAAGTTTTTACGTTACGGCAGACACTAAATGCTACTAGTACAGCCAGTAACACCATTCCCACTCAAGTCCCAAGTCCTACAACTACAACTTCTCCACAAGCAACAGCCTCACCATCCCCAGCTAGTGCTACAACATCAGCAATTAGTCCTGGCCAATTTGTGCAGCCTGCTTTTGGCAAAAAGGCAGAAGTTGAGTTACTTTCAGCAAAACGAATTAAAGATCCAGAAACTGGAAACCGTGATGTGGTAAATCTGCAAATGCGGATTCGTCGCCTTGCCACAGACGGAGTTGTTGGTAGCGATATTATCTCGGTGGCTAGTACAACAGCCCGCAATCCTGACACTAGCGTAACCTACAAAAGAGTTGCTCTTAATCGCTCAACAGGAAGCGTTTCTTTGTTCCAAGTACGCCCACAAGCCTCCGCAGATGCTTATATCTGGCTAAGAATTCCCGATGGGATCAATAATTTGGACATTTTTGTGCCAGATACAGCCGCATTTAAAAATGTACCAATTTCATCTTAGCTAGCTAACTGATATCAAATAACTCCCCATCTAGGGGAGCTATTAGTCGTTGATTGTACAAGATAATGCTTTACTTCTCTAAACAGTAAACCTGCAACTGTAAGCAGCAGTCTGAGAGATAACCAAATTTCCAAAACCCTTTTTAATTACTTTCTCTTTCACTCCAAGAGCAATGTCGTTGACTGCCATTGATGCAGTTTTAGTGTTGCTTCTAACTGTGTTTGAAGTTCTTTAT
>NZ_JADEXF010000491.1 GCF_015207245.1 Nostoc cf. edaphicum LEGE 07299 | reverse complement strand
CACCAGTAGTAGACTTGAAATCTAATCGCATTGAAATCACGCCTCCGCCTGGGTTATTGGAAATTAATAATTAGGTTATTCCTCACCTTTAAAATTAACCTCCTGCTCAATTGATTTAAAAAATTGCGAAATCTCTTTAGTTGAGCGAATATGATAAACAACTTTAGTGCTTTGAGCCTGCTTGATATACTCACGGTATTTTGGAGTCAAATATTTGTGGCATAACCAAAGCACACGGTAGCTAGTAAGCGAACTCTTCAATATTGGACTGTTTTCGGGCCAGCCTTCTGGCGGTTGAAAGTAACCTGTGATAAATCTTTTAGTTACCCACCAAAAATGCACATACAGAGGTAGATCGACAAAAATCAAAGTATCCGCCTCGTCAAGGCGTTGCCAGAGAGTTTCCATACAACCAAACCCGTCAATAATCCATTGGTCAGTAACTAAAATTTGCTTGTGGGCGCGTTTATAGTCTTCATGCGGAACTTCAGTACCCCCTGATTGATATTGAATATTATCCAAAACGTGAAGTGGCAAACCAGTGATTTGGGATAATCTCTTGCTGAGAGTTGATTTCCCGCCTCCAGTATTGCCAAACACTGCTACTTTTTTCATCGTTACTTTCCTTTTAGTGCAATATATTTCAATACCGCTAAAAGTAGCATTAGATTAGACTTTACAAGTAGATAATTATAACGAAGAAAAACCGATTGATAGTATTAATTAATAGCCGCAGCTACGTCCGTTGTAGACATCACTTTCCATGCTGTGCCCAAAGCCAAGGAATTTAGTCACAAAGGCTGAAAAAATTCATCATCGGTTAGATGGCCATAATTTTGAAAATAAGTAGAATTACATACTGGTGAATCCGTCAAAATCCTTTTGTAATGGAGTGTCGCAATGACATTAGCCAGTCCTCTACAAACAAAGCCTTTAACAGATGAAGAATTACGTAAGATAAATGCCTACTGGCGTGCAGCTAACTATCTTTCTGTTGGGCAAATATATCTACTCGACAATCCGCTACTGAGAGAACCGCTAAAGCTGGAACACGTCAAACCCAGGCTCTTGGGTCACTGGGGAACAACACCAGGGCTGAACTTTATCTATGCTCACCTGAATCGGGTCATCAAAAAATATGACCTAAACACGATCTATATTGCTGGCCCTGGTCATGGAGGGCCTGGACTGGTAGCCAACACCTACCTAGAAGGCACTTACACCAAGTACTACCACAACATCTCCCAGGATGCTGAAGGAATACAGAAACTCTTCAAGCAGTTTTCTTTCCCTGGTGGGATTCCTAGCCACGTTGCACCGGAAACTCCTGGTTCGATCCACGAAGGCGGGGAACTAGGTTATGCCCTCGTCCACGCTTTCGGTGCTGCCTTCGATAACCCTGATTTAATTGTTGCTGCTGTTGTCGGTGACGGTGAAGCTGAAACAGGTGCTTTAGCAACTAGCTGGCATTCTAACAAGTTTCTTAACCCCGTACATGATGGGGCTGTACTGCCGATCCTGCATCTGAATGGTTATAAAATTGCCAATCCAACAGTATTGGCAAGGATAAGTCATGAGGAATTAGAAAGCTTGTTTGTCGGCTACGGCTACAAGCCATACTTTGTTGAAGGTGACGATCCCGCAGATGTCCACCAGCAGATGGCGGCGACTCTAGATATAGCGATCGCCCAAATTCAAAGCATCCAAAGAGAAGCCCGCGTACATGGTTTCACTGAACGTCCCCAATGGCCGATGATTGTCTTGAGAACCCCCAAAGGTTGGACAGGGCCCAAGGAAGTTGATGGCAAAAAAACTGAAGGTTTTTGGCGATCGCACCAAGTTCCCTTTGGCAACATAAGCAAACAGCCAGAACACCTGAAACTCCTAGAAGATTGGATGAAGAGTTACAAACCAGAAGAACTCTTCGACGCTAACGGCACACTAATCCCAGAACTAGCAGAATTGGCTCCCAAAGGTCATCGACGCATGGGTGACAATCCCCACGCTAACGGCGGTCTTTTGCTGTGCGACCTGAAAATGCCCGACTTTCAAAAGTATGCCGTAGATGTTCTCAAACCAGGGCAAGCGATCGCTGAAGCTACCCAAGTTGCCGGAAAATTCCTGCGGGATATCATGCAACTTAACCAAGAAAGCCGCAACTTCCGCATCCTTGGCCCCGATGAAACGGTATCAAATCGCTTAGGCGCTGTGCTAGAAGTCACAAACCGGGATTGGGCAGCCCAGATACTCCCCGAAGATGACCACCTTTCCCCCGACGGTCGGGTGATGGAAATTCTCAGCGAAACTAATTGTCAAGGATGGTTAGAAGGCTACCTCCTTACTGGACGCCACGGATTTTTCTCTTGCTATGAGGCGTTCATCCACATCATTGACTCAATGTTCAATCAGCACGCCAAATGGTTGAAAACCACCAGAGATATTCCCTGGCGTAAACCGATTGCTTCCCTCAATTATCTGCTCACCTCCCACGTTTGGCGGCAAGACCATAACGGCTTCTCTCACCAAGATCCCGGTTTTATTGACCATGTAGTTAATAAAAAAGCAGAGATCGTTCGTGTGTATTTGCCCCCTGATGCCAACACTCTGCTATCAGTAACCGATCACTGTCTCAGAAGCCGTAACTATGTCAACGTCATTGTTGCTGGAAAGCAACCAGCATTGCAATACCTAAATATGGATGCTGCTATCAAGCATTGCACCAAGGGCATCGGTATTTGGGAATGGGCAAGTAATGACCAAGACGGTGAACCAGATGTAGTAATGGCTTGTGCTGGGGATATTCCCACCTTAGAAACTTTAGCGGCTGTGGACATTCTGCGTCAGCATTTCCCTGAGTTAAAGGTGCGGGTAGTGAACGTAGTCGATTTAATGACACTACAGCCAAAAAGCGAACATCCGCACGGTTTGAGCGAAAAAGACTTTGACACGATTTTCACCACCGATAAACACATTATCTTTGCCTTTCATGGCTATCCCTGGTTGATTCATCGCTTAACCTATCGCCACACTAACCACAATCAATTGCATGTGCGTGGTTACAAGGAAGAAGGAACCACCACCACTCCTTTTGATATGGTTGTGCTTAACGAACTCGATCGCTTCCATCTAGTGATGGATGTAATTGATCGCGTACCAAAGCTAGGATATAGGGCAGCTTATGTCAAACAGCAGTTGCAAGATAAGCTGATTGAACACAAACATTACATTGAGAGGTACGGCGACGATATGCCGGAAATTCGCGATTGGAAGTGGCCCTATTAAAAGGGAATGAGGATACAGAGGCAGAGCGGAAACTCTTCTGCCTGCTTCTCCCTTTTTTAGGAATTACTGGAAGAAATTGGTACTGAATTACAATTTTCTTAAAATACGATTTAATCTAGCGTTCTAAGTTGTGAAGTTTACAACTTCTAGATATCAAACCACCTTTTGACATATTGGGACTAGTTACTGGCTTCTCTCAAGTTCATCAGTTGCTTTTGAAGGAACAGTTGTACTTGTAGGTTCTCCATGTCAGTATCTAACCAACCTCATCTACCAATAGAAAATCAGATCCTTGCTGCTCTTTCAGAGGCTGAATATCAACGCCTAGTTCCCTATTTAGAGCCAGTCGAGCTTTCAGTTAAGCAAGTCCTCTACAAAGCCAATGAACCAATAACACACGTCTATTTTCCCCATCAGTCAATAGTTTCTTTAATCTGTACCCAGAAAGATGGCTCGACTGTCGAAGCTGGCATAGTGAGCAATGCTGGCATGGTAGGTGTTCCTGTAATTTGGGGCAGTAACACTACAAATACAACTGCGTTTGTGCAGATTACAGGCAGTTCTATGATGATGAAGACAGAGTTGCTCCAAGCCGAGTTTAACCGAGGTGGAGAGCTTCAAAGTTTGCTGTTGGGTTACACTCATGGGCTGTTCACTCAGGTTACACAAACATTCGCCTGCAACAGCCTCCACACTATAGAGCGACGACTGGCTCGTTGCTTGCTCTTCATCGCTGACCGCGTACAATCAGATACATTCGTGCTAACTCAGGAATATATTGCTAAAATGCTGGGCTGTCGTCGCACTGGTGTTACGGAGGTAGCAGGTAGACTCAGCCGAGCTGGAATCATTAGCTACAAGCGAGGAGCGATCGCCATCCTGAATCGGTCACGCTTGGAAGATACATCTTGCGAATGTTATTTGATGATTGAGGAATACGCTCGATTGCTTGGCGTACCGAGCCAGTCTGCTCTCCAAAAT
>NZ_JADEXF010000490.1 GCF_015207245.1 Nostoc cf. edaphicum LEGE 07299 | reverse complement strand
GTCTTGTAGGCGGCCGCTTTGCACGTGCTTTTGGTACTTTCAGCGCCAGCGCTACAAGTAGCGAAGGTGCGGCTCAAACCGATGGTGACGCTACAACCACTGCTAGCTTGGACGGCGATGATGCAGAAGCTACATCTGAGGGATTTAGTTCATCGGAAGCCGGAGAAGATTAGTTCTGTTTCGGATACATTAGGTGACTTCTTAATATAAGAAGTTAACTGTAATTCCGAGAACTTAAAAATGAAAGCTTTCAACGATTTCTTTCTTAAAGGGGTTGGCTATTTTGTGGCAACCCCTGTTTTTTCTCTGAAAAAATCTGTTCAAAATGGTTAGTTAAATATAGAATTCGCTGAAGGCTAGCTCAGTTAAAAGTTAAAAAGTCTTCAGCTATTTTTCTCTCTAAACAGAGTTAACACTATTTAGATAGACCATGTTTTTAAGCTCAAAATAAATCTGTCAAAATGGCACCATCGCTCCAGTTTTGTCATTGATATTACTTCCGGCCACTGACTAATACCAATTTTTATGAAGCTGCATAGAATTCGATCCCCCCTAGCCCACGCCAGTCGCTCATGCGGGAAACCCCCAAGACCGCGCTGGCTCCCCTTAATAAGGGGGGAAACGGAAAAGCATCTATCAAAGTCCCCCTTTTTAAGGGGGATTTAGGGGGATCAAGATATGTGCAACTTCACATTAAATTGGTATAAGGTTGCTTGAAGCAACAAGTGATTTTGAAAGGAAAACAAACAGTTTTAGTTCAAATGAAATATCAGGTTGTGCGACAGCATAGTGAAGAAGATTGCGGAGCTGCTTGCCTGGCTGCCATTGCCAAACATTATGACCGTACTTTGACCATCAACCGCATCCGGGAAGCGGTAGGCACTGGGCAACTAGGAACAACATTGCTGGGTCTGCAACAGGGAGCAGAGGCACTAGGTTTCAATGCTCGCACAGTCAGAGCATCAACTGAAATAGTAGACCGGATTAAGGAAGCGCCACTGCCAGCGATCATTCACTGGAAAGGCAACCACTGGGTTGTTTTGTACGGGCAGCGGGGCAGGAAATATGTAATTGCTGATCCAGCCACGGACATCCGTTATCTCTCCAGAAAGGAGTTGATGGAGGGCTGGAAAAATTGGGTGATGCTTCTACTGGAGCCAGACTCGATCCGCTTTTATACTCAAAGCGACGAGCAAGTTAGCGGTTTTGGGCGATTTCTCAAGCGCGTATGGCCTTATCGAGCTATAATCTTTCAGGCTATGCTCGGCGCCCAAGTTATTGGTCTGCTATCTTTAGCTTACCCTTTCCTGATCCAAATCCTGACAGATGAAGTGCTAGTTCGAGGTGATACAAGGCTGCTCAACGCTGTAGCACTCACTGTTGTGATCATGAACCTTATCAGCAGTAGTCTCAGACTCGTTAACTCTAACCTGATTGCCAATTTTGCCCAAAAACTTGAGTTAGGGCTAGTTCTGGAATTTGGACGACAAATCCTGCGATTGCCGCTGACATACTATGAAGCCCGTCGCAGTGGCGAAGTCGTGAGCCGACTGCGAGATATTCAACAGATTAATCAGTTAGTCTCACAATTGGTCGTGAGTTTACCTGCTCAGTTTTTTACTGGGGCGGTTTCTTTTGGTTTCATGCTGTTCTACAGTGGGAAACTGACGCTAGTTGCCATCGTGATCGCTGCTGTGATGACAGTATCCACGGTTGTTTTTCAGCCGACACTTCAGCAAAAAGTTCGTAGTGTATTGGTCTTGGCAGCAGAAAACCAAGGCGTTCTCGTTGAAAGCTTTAAAGGTGCATTAACACTAAAAACCACGACCGCCGCTGCCCAATTCTGGCAAGAATTCCAGAGTCGGTTCGGTCGCCTAGCGAACCAAACATTCCGCACGATTCAAATTGGCATTATCAACAATACCTTCTCTGGATTAGTTTCTGGTATTGGCAGCGTTGCCTTACTCTGGTTTGGCAGCATGTTGGTTATTAGCAAGGAACTGAGTATCGGTCAACTGCTTGCCTTTAACGCTATGAACGCTAATTTTCTAGCCTTCATTGGTACTTTAATCGGACTTGTGGATAGATTTACACGGACTCAAACTGCTATCCAGCGTTTAACAGAAGTTATTGACTCCACACCGGAAAATCAAGGCGATACCCAAAAGCCCTTGGCTACACTTCCTGGCAATGCTGACATCACTTGCACAAATCTAAACTTTCACTACTCTGGCAGAACTGAGTTATTAGAAAATTTTTCTATTACACTCCCTGGCGGTAAAGTGATTGCCCTGATTGGTAAATCAGGCTGTGGTAAAAGTACCCTTGCCAAAGTGATTGCGAGTTTGTATCCAACACAGTCTGGCAATATTCGTATTGGACTATATAACCTGCAAGATTTATCCTTAGATAGCCTCCGGCGACAAATCGTTCTTGTTCCCCAAGAACCCCACTTTTGGAGTCGCTCAATTCTTGAAAACTTTCGCTTAGGTTCTCCGCACGTCACCTTTGAGCAAATTGTCAATGCTTGCCAAATTGCCGAGGCTGACGAGTTTATCAGTAAACTCCCCGACAAATATCAAACCGTCTTAGGTGAATTTGGCTCAAATATTTCTGGCGGGCAACGCCAACGACTGGCGATCGCCAGAGCGATAGTTACTGATCCGCCAATCCTAATTTTGGATGAATCAACGGCTGGACTCGATCCAGTGAGTGAGGCGCAAGTACTAGGTAGGCTCCTATCTCATCGGCAGGACAAAACCACTATTCTGATTAGCCACCGCCCCAGAGTGATTAATCGTGCTGATTGGATTGTGTTACTGGATCAAGGTAGGTTGCAACTCCAAGGCTCTCCAGAGGATCTACGCTCTAAGAGTGGAGATCACTTAGACTTCTTGACCCCTTGAAAACAGCTTGCTCCTAAAAGCGCCAAACGCAGCACTTGGATAGCCGAGCAACATAGACTATAGCGGTTCTTGAATGGAAGCAATACAATTTGACCTCTCTCCAAACCTCTCTCCTTTTAGGAGAGAGGCTTTGAATCTTACTCCCCTTCCCTTATAGGGAAGGGGCAGGGGGTTAGGTCTGTATTGCACTCAACTGATAACCGCTATAGTTGTAGCGAACTGCAAACATAAATCGCTTTGATTCGTGTTTCATCTTGAAAGTAGATTGGTAATCCCGGATTTCTCACAAACAATAAAAAATCAATAGGTTTCTCAAAAGGACTTGCCTAAGTTGCTCAATACACTGGAACTACACCTTAACAGGTATTGATTTCAACTAAACTTTTTTGTTTCTCTGAGGTAATTTTTGCTATGTATTATTACTCATTGCAACTGCGTCGGGAGGGGGGTTAGGTTTTTCCATGACTTAACGAGGGAGTAGGGAGTAGGGAAGAGGGAGTAGGGAAACCTAAGAGAGAGAAACCAGGGGATTTGATATTGACGCCAAGGCGGAGTGGCTCCGGCTTTGCACCTTGTGTGTCCGGCACTGCGTACTTCTCCACACAATTTTTTCTCTTCTTTTCCCCCTAAAAGGGGGAGGCTTCAAACTGTAAGGGAGTAGGGTATTTTCTCTTTTCCTCCCTACTCCCTACTCCCTGCTTCGGTGAAAAGTCAGTATTTATGTAAGGTTTCGGCAGAAGCCAGTATTCGTCCTGCCTCCTGCCTCTCTTGTTAATATTTTGATAGACAGTATGCATTTCTCCTCGCTATGTTACGACTAACTGAAGTAAAGCTCCCGCTTGATCATCCTGAAGATGAGATCAAGACTGCCATCCTCAAAAAGCTGCAAATCACGGACGAAGATTTGATCAGCTATTCCATCTTCAAGCGTAGCTACGATGCCCGTAAGAAAGGAGAGATTACCCTTGTTTATATTCTGGATGTAGAAACGACTCAGGAAACTCATCTACTCAAGCGCCTGAAAAAAGATCCTCATGTAATGGTCACGCCAGACATGAGGTATTGCCCAGTGGCAAAAGCACCGAGCAATTTGGCGATTCGCCCCATCGTGATTGGTACTGGGCCTTGTGGATTGTTTGCGGGTTTGATGCTGGCGCAAATGGGTTTCCGTCCCATCATTTTAGAACGTGGGAAACAAGTCCGCGATCGCACCGTTGATACTTTTGGCTTTTGGAAGAAAAAATCAGACTTCAACCCCGAATCAAATGCCCAGTTTGGCGAAGGTGGGGCGGGTACATTCTCTGATGGTAAACTCTACAGTCAGGTCAAAGATCCTCAGCATTATGGGCGTAAGGTACTAACC
>NZ_JADEXF010000489.1 GCF_015207245.1 Nostoc cf. edaphicum LEGE 07299 | reverse complement strand
CAGTTACATAAGCCATCAATGCGGCTGCGGCAAATATCATAAAGGCTTCAAACGTGTTCTGATGTGCCCAAGTAGCCCGTTGTGTATAAGGCGGTAATTGATCAAACAGAGCGCGAGGAGTAGAAAACATTTCATACCCAATACGCACACGGACATCAGCTACTAGCAAAAATGGCACGTAAATTAGAACGGCAGCAGCAGCGATCGAGTACAAAAAAATTATCATTACTTATTTTAGTCATTGGTTATTAGTCATCAGTCATCAGTCATCAGTCATTAGTCAAATACAAATGACAAAAGACAAATGACAAATGACTAATCAAAGTAGAAAAGCGTCACCAATTTTCTTTGTTCTTCCGCATCTTGACAGGTTTGCAACAGGGTGCGACTGTCGTGAAATGCAAAGCAGATCAGTTGCTGGCAACGGGAGACAATCTCCTTGTTGCACAAGTAACTAGCTTCCGCCAGAGACAGATTATCATTACTGGGATTTTCGACTAGATGCATTACCTGTTCTAGTTGCTGGCGCGATTCCAAAGGCTGGCGTTCCAGGCTTTGGGGGAGAATCACCGTCAACAAATTTGCATCAGCCCGGGTTGCTCCCTTGATGGCCGCTGAATTTGTACCTGTAGCACCAGAAGTAATGATTCGATTACCCGATAAAACTAGGGCGTATGTCATCATTTCAATAAGATTCTGATGCGTAATCGGTACATGACGAGAACCCAACAAGGCAATTCTTTTAGAACCCGTTTGCTGGATTGTCGCCAGTTCTTGCGCTAATGTATCGAGGTTAATAAGGTCTGTTGATTGGCTCAAAGATGGAGATAATCAGATTAAACGACCCAGATATTTTACCAAACAGCGTGTAGATGCGAGGAAAACTTGAGTTAAACATTACTATTAATTTTCGATTGTTTGGTTTAGTAACTCCATTAGTTGGTTATACCAGGCTAGCCAATGTATTTCGTAACTAATGCCATTTAGGAGAGTCAAATACTGAAATTTTCCTGGTTCTGGTAGTTCTTGCGGGTTCTGAAAGTAACGCTGTTCTAATTCTTTGTACTTAGATAATTTTTTTTGATGGGCTTTTTGGTGATGTTCTAGCTCTGCCAAGATGGTTTGGTTAGGAACAATATAACCAGCAAAAATTTTTACCAGTAAATCATCTTTAATCGGTGTGAGTTCACAAGGTTGAGCAATCCACTCTTTGAGGTGCTGTTCTCCCAAGTCTGTAACGCTGTAGAGCCTTTTATCTGGCCGTCCTGCTTGAAGAATCGACTCAGAACTGATCCATTCTCGATCTTCTAGCTTCGACAACTCCCGATAAATCTGCTGGTGGCTTGCTGACCAGAAAAAACCTACAGAGCCATCGAATCGTTTTGCTAAATCATACCCGCTACAGGGTGCCTCAACCAAAGCCGCTAAAATTGCGTGCGCTAATGCCATAATTTTTAATTCACTACTTGACTTATGCAACTAATTGCATAAAATAGTTAATATGCAATTAGTTGCATATTAACTTAAACAACAAGGAGTGAGAGATGGCTCAAGTAATACCGGGACGATTTACAGCCAAGATTGATGAACCTTTTGTTGTGTTTTTGATTGGGATGCGAATTAATAAATTATTCGCTTTTTCCAAATGGATTCCCACAGCCAGGGCAATGTCACCCATGCTACGCAGCCTTAATCAGAATCCTGAAAAAGGATTTTTAGGGGGAGAAACTTTTGTTTACTGGCGAGGTGTAGGACTGATTCAGTATTGGCGCTCGTTCGAGGATTTGGAGCGTTTTGCCAGAAATCCAGCTGATGCACATCTAAAAGCTTGGCAAAGGTTTAATCAAGCCATTGGTGCTGATGGCAGTGTTGGCATTTGGCACGAAACTTATTTAATAGAACCAGGAAGATATAAGGCGATTTATGGGAATATGCCTGTCTTTGGATTAGCTGCTGCAACTAAGCACGTCCCAGCTGTGGGGCGGAAGGAAACAGCACGCCGTCCCTTGGGAAGTGACGGCGAACCAGCTGTATCCTAGCAATACAGCCTCTTAACTAAAAACTGAGCATTGATGCTCTTAATAATTTGAGTTGATGAATCTAAGACAATGCCGCTGCGGGAGTTAAACCTAGTTTGGATAACAAGCGGTCAATGTCAAAATGCTCGGACATCAACTGACGAATATACTGAACCTTAATCGGCTCGTGGACACGGACTTGACCAAAAGTGCGGTCAACAATTCCTACAGTAGTTAGGGTATCTAAGTCAACAGACAAAATGGGTATTTCTAGTTCTTCAGCGCGACTGAGAATAAACGGTGGGGGTGGTAGTTGCCCAGTGAGAATTAAACATTGGGTAGAAGTTTCCAAAGCCGCTTGCTGAATTTCCACCCGATCGCCTCCTGTCACCACTGCCATATTCCGGCGTTTGCGGAAATATTTCACAGCTGAGTTGACATTCATCGCTCCAATTGCCAGACTTTCTACCAACAAATCCATGCGATCATTGCGACAGAGAACATCAGCCTTTAACTGTTTGACTAGTTCGCCAACACTCACACTGCGGAGCAAATCGCTGTTTGGCAGCATTGCTAGCACCGGAATACCCTGCTGTTCCAAAAATGGTAGAACGAGAGTTTCAACTGCTTCTAGTTGGGTGACAGGGATATCATTGATCACAGCTCCAAGCAAGCGATCGCCCACACGCCTTTTAGCAGCCAACAGTGCCTCAACCGAAAGCAACGATTTATAGCGGGCTACTAACAGCACGCCAGCATCCAATACTTCAGCCATTTGCAGCAAAGACAAATCAAACAAATTGCCTTCGGATAAATCACCAGGCCCCTCCAGTAACACCACATCTCCTTGAGATTTATGTAAATATTGCTGTATTAGGGACTGCTGATAATCGGTTTTGTCTTCCCCCCGTAAGCGCTTTTGCACATTTGGTTCATCCAAAGCCAGCATTGTAGGTGCAATGCGGTTTTCCGGCAAATTGAGGCTAAGAGCGATGAACTGGACATCTTCTTCAATTACGGTTCCACTAGACGAATTGAAAGACGTACCGAGCGGTTTACCGTAAGTAATATCCAGACCTTTTTGCTGTAGCTGATGAGACAAACCCAGAACAGTTGCAGATTTACCGCTGTAATTCTCGGTCGATCCAATCAGCAAATATTTAGGGGATTTTGGCACACATGCACTCCTAATTTCAAAAGTCAGAAGAACCCAGCTAGGTGTTTCCTAATTCTAGTTCCTTCTGGCAAAAGCCTCTCGCTCTCACAAATTAAGCTTTCCCAGAATTACCTTCTGAATCAGCAGGGGCAGGAGAAAGGTTTTCTTTCTTTGTGTCGGCTCTGCTAACCTGTTAGCCTACCTTGAAGATTTGTCATTACCAATAAATAGCAAACTAAAAATCTCAGAGCTTCGTTGCTATGGAAGGGTTGGTAGGGTCAAAGAGGATTTGCCAGAGATTGAGTGGGTTATCTTTATATGTGTTAGTTGATGCAAGAGGTAAGTTATGGATGTTGAAGAATTGTTGGAAAGGTATGCTGCTGGAGAAAGAGATTTTAGGGACGTTGATTTAAGTAGCAGTGATTTGACTGGTGTAAATTTCAGTGGTAGCTCTGCCATTGCGTATTAATTAGCACAACAAAGAAAGTACTGCGATCGCCTACGTTAAATTGCAAGCGATCGCAGATGAAAAGCCTTCATAACTTTCCTCAAAAACCCAACACCTGCATTGATTTTTCAAGTACT
Source organism: Nostoc cf. edaphicum LEGE 07299 (assembly GCF_015207245.1). Lineage (GTDB taxonomy): Bacteria > Cyanobacteriota > Cyanobacteriia > Cyanobacteriales > Nostocaceae > Nostoc > Nostoc edaphicum_B. The sequence goes on along the minus strand of NZ_JADEXF010000489.1, from coordinate 510 downwards.
TCTTTGGGGCGGAATGGTTTAGTTAAATATAAGTCTGCACCAACCTCAATTCCTTTTTGTTTATCAAACTCCTGTCCCTTAGCTGTCAAAATTATAATGTAGATATCAGTCATTTGCAGGTCGTGTTTTACAATATGGCAGACTTGCAGACCATTCATTTTCGGCATCATCACATCAAGAAAAACTAGGTTTGGTTTTTCAGTTTTAATAGTTTCGAGAGCTTCTTCTCCATTTCTAGCAGTTAGAAGTTCAACACCCTCATCTTCTAATGCTTCTAAGGCTTGTTCCATCAAAATCAAGATATTGGGTTCATCGTCAACAATTAAAATTTTCTGGGTCATGGGGATTGGTGATTGAGGATTGGGAAGTGGGGATTGGGCATTAGACATCTCCAAAATAGTAACGTTCTATGGTAAGAGAACATTAGAGAGCTTTTTGGACACAGAAACATGAGCGAGATTTTGAATTATATTGAAGGGAACAAAAAAGAAACACAGCGCTTAATTGGTC
>NZ_JADEXF010000488.1 GCF_015207245.1 Nostoc cf. edaphicum LEGE 07299 | reverse complement strand
CCAATGGACTTTGCAATACGTAATCCAGTAGTTGGACATAGTTCGCATATTGATGAAAAAGCGCAAAACTGGGGAGGATTTGAGTCTGATATTCTGGGCTATCTCTCCGATATAAATAAACTCGAACAGTTTGCGGATTATGCGAATAATGCCCAAGAGTTGAGTGATAGATTAGAGCCATTTTTGGACAACGCCAAGGTCGTCTTTGAGGCGATGGAGAAGTTAACCAAAGGGCAAGTAACCTGGGTCGAACTTCGTAAACAATACGGCTCTCATGTTGCGGGTGCTATCGCCAAAATTCGCAAACTCAATTCGGAATTTGATTCAGAGATGAGTAAGATAGCTGCCCAAGATAGAGCAGACCTTCTGCGAATTGACCAAAAACGTAAGCACGGACTAGCCGAAGTTGCAGCCCAATTACACCACGATTTGCAAGCAGAATTGTGGAGACATGAAAACAAAATTAGCGGCATCGAAAATAGGCAAGTTGTGCAAGCCGAAAGACAGGCAATCACTACGGGATTAAGAGAGAAACGACAACAACTTTTAGCCCGTGCGCGGTACGGCTCAAGAGCTTTAGAACCGAATCAAACGCCCCAGGAAGTGATACCAATTCAATCCCAAAATCATGCACCAGCGTCTAGTGTTTCTGCAACAGGAACAGTTCGCGGTTGGGGTGCGATGTTAGGTAACTTGTGGCAGAAGTTAGGCGATAGATAACTATTAGTTGAAAGGACACAGGCTGATGCTAGTAAGGAAACGAAATGAAGATCCTCATAGCGTCAGCCCTTTTTCATTTGAAGGGCTGGCACAAACACCATCACAACAACAGCAACCAGAACAACCACAACCATTACCAGAGAACAACAGAGGTAGAACATTTAGACGTGCTGGTAATGCAAGTGAAATTGTCGCTGGTAGTTGCTTGAATAGTGCAGTTATTTTTGCCTTTCATCTGTTGCAAGTTCACCCAGTTGGAATGTTCCTAGCTGTGGGTACTGCACACTTGTACTTTACTGCCACTGCAACAGGTGAAGGGTTTAATAATTTCGTTACTAATTTAATGACTGGTTGCAGTGCATCACTGGCGTTATTGTGTGCGCTTTCTGAACCGATTAGTGAGTGGAACGAAGCGAGAACTTCTACACAAACAGCTAATACTTCAATTGAAAAGATGTATCAGCCCAAAATTACGGATTATTCAAGTTGGGGCAGTGGTGCAGGAGTGGCGATAGTCATAGCGATATTAATGGTTTTTCTATTTGGTGGCAGGAGAGGTAAATGAATAGTTTTATTAGGTTTCTTTTTCGTTTTTTACCAGATTCATTTATCGAAGAAGTTAACGCGGCCAGCCTTGATGAGTTAGATAACCGTGGGCTAATTATTTGGGCTGACGATGTTGATTCGGGTGCTGTTATCTGGGCTGAAGAAATGGACAAGGATAATAATGAATTACTTAACTGACAAACATAAACAGTTATCCGAGTCGCAACAATCGGGTTTTATGTTGTGGTTCGGACAGTTACCAATGGACAAGAAAGCTGTTGCAATTGGGCTTAGTTTGACTGTGGGTATTAGCTCGGCTGCGATGGCTTGGAAAGGGGAATCAAGCGACCGCATTTATTTCTGCGTTCGGACTCCCCAGAGAAAATTGGTATGCCAGGATCAGAATAACAGACCATTTCGCATGACCCCATTTTATTGGTCACAGTGGCAGTTAGAAGGAATGCCGCGCCAAGTAGTGAGAGATCCAGCAATGGGGGTAAATGGGTTAGTGAAAGCGACTAACCCATATAAACCGTTTTGGGCGTTTGGCGGATTCCTGGGGTTTGCCCTTGCTGGGTGGATGCTGCGCCACTGCCAGGATGAAGAGAAGCAGAGGGCAGTTTTTGAAGACATCGCCCAAAAACGGGATGCTGCAAAAGCAGAGATGGCCGCACGTTCCGAGCTACTAGAGAGTTACCGAGACGTTGCGATCGCAGAAGTCCAACTGCAAGCTGACCTGGATCTAGTCGCCAATGATCGCACAGTAGACATCCAAAAAGCCGAGATTTACGCCCACACTGAGATTGAAGTCACGCAAATGGAGGCATCGGACGCAATCTTTGAGGCGCAAACGGCGGGGATGAGTGAAGAACAGAAGGCAGATTACATTAAGCAGCTACGTGAGATGAAAACGCCCTATCTGCAAGGTAGCCAGACTTTACAGGGGACGATTGACCCGAACGACAAGGTTACTGGTTCTGAGCCAAAAGCGATTGCAGACGGCGACAAATATCGCTGGATCAAAAACACCATCGGCTACCCCACTTTAATCTTTGGTGGCATGGGTGCAGGTAAGTCCTGGACTACCAGAGAGATTATTTGGGCAAAGCGTCAAGCCGGTTGGAATCAAATCTTTGTACTTGACCCTCACGGAACAGAAGTCGAATGGCGAGGGGTGAGGCTGATTACTGGTTACAGGGAAATAGCCGACTTTATGCAATGGTACATGGCTCAAATGCGCCGCCGTTACAAAGCCTATCGTGAAAGTGGAATGGTTGAGGAGCAATGGACGCAACACTTAAGAGACACAAACCAACATTTCTGTGTAGTCGCTGAGGAGTTTACAACTTGGACGGATAACATTGTTGAGCCAATGCCAGACGATTGTGAGGATGAAAAATGGAAGCCCGACCCTGATTTTATTGGTAAATGGTTTCGCTGTGCCATGACTGAATCTCGCAAACAATTAATGATTCCTTTGTTTGTAGCTCACGACCGCACAATGGAGATTTTAGCCAAAGCCAAAGGATTATCAAAACTTCGGGATGCTGCACTGTTGGAAGTAGAACTAATCGCAACTATCGACCCAATCACCACAGAAGCTAAAGCTAGCGGTATGGGTAAGATTAAATTACCTGGGCATGGGCAATGGATTGATATTGAATTGCCTAAACTCGACCACAAGCGAATTGATTTTCGGCTTGATAAACCTGTGACCAGTAATGAACCCCCAACCATCGATAAAGCTACTCTAGAGCGCATTTATGAACTGGAATTCAATCTTGGTAACAAAGCAGGTGATACCCAAGATGAACCTAAAAAACTGTCACCAATGGCGCAAAAACTGTATGAATATCTCACCAGAACTGAACGAATTGAAGCTGATGTAAGAGAGTTCAAGGGCAACTTTAAAGTGAACGGTGAGAGATTCACTGTAGAGCAAATCAAGGGTTGGATGTATGAAATTGTTGGAGCATCTTTAGCAGACTGGATAGGCGAGGGTGTTATCAAGCTTAATCAAATTTGACTGCGATTGGTGTAAGAGTGTCTAGCCTCAAAAACACCCTTTTTTAGCGGACACTGGACACCGGACACCACAGAGACTAAAGCTTGAAAGCCTTATCTAGTATAGACACCAGCAGACACTACTCCAGACACCACCCAGACACCAAGTGTCTAGATGGTGTCCCGTAGACACCAATAATAAATCAGCCAATAAATAGCCATTTATTATTAGAGAATTAATACGCATCATGCTGACAATAGTAATCGTTGAAAAAGAACCATTTACGCTCTTAGGTATTAAAACTGCTCTTTCACAAACTCATAATATAAAGGTTAGTGGTGAAGCGACTTGTACAGAGATAGCTTTTCAGTTAGTTGAACAGAAATGGTCTCTAAAGTTGTGATTCTTACTAATCAAACTGATGAAGACATTGCAGGAAAAATGTTGCTCGCTCTGAGTACAGTTAAAACTCATGTCAGTGTTTTGTATAGCAAATGGCACGTTAAAAACCGTGCTGAGGCTATCAAAAAAGGCTCAATGCTTGGTTATCTTGACTATGCTTCTGTTGTTAATGAAGGATTTTAGGGTGAGGAGATGGAGAGGATTAAGTCTGGTATCTAAAGGCTATTGATTGTATTATACACTTGTCCTACTTTCTTATTTGTTTTACAAGCTAACATTTATAATAAAGTTATGCTAAGACAGGAACAATTGCAGAAAAAAATCAGCGATGGTCTAGCTATATTAGAGTTTTCTCTAGAAAACAGAGGACTAATTGGACTTTTCGACCAAAATATTGTGGCACAATCTTTTTTTGCAAAACTTCTCAATATTATTTACGGCTATGACTTGATTAATCTGGATACAGTTGACAAAAATAGCCCTGGTATTGATTTAGGTGATAACTATCGAAGAATTGCATTCCAAGTAACTTCTACCAAAACTTCTGCCAAGTTCAGGAAACGCTGTGGAAATTTTTGGAAAAGGAGCGGTATAAGCA
>NZ_JADEXF010000487.1 GCF_015207245.1 Nostoc cf. edaphicum LEGE 07299 | reverse complement strand
TTTAAATTCTCACAGCTTGGTCATGGAATGCAAATTACGTCTTTGAAATTCCGCTTCCGTCCTGACTGTGGTGTTTTTTATAACGAGTCCAGGAATTCTGTGTGATTTGATGGATAACCTGTTTAACAAAACCTTTCTAAAGGCTGACTGTCCTTTATTTATAGTTTGTCCGTAGGCAGAAGAGATCGATACATAGAATAAGTAATATTCATTTGTATAGCTAAAAGGCTTGTGTAGATTTCATCCTACCTAGTTCAAGCCGTATTTTTTTATGAGTTTGGTAAGCAGTAATTATGCGTTGGCAAATAGGTCGTCGGAGTACAAATGTTGAAGATCGGCGTGGGATGAAGATTTCCGCTCCTGTCGTGGGTGGAGGTGTAGGAGCAGCGCTCATATCGCTACTAGTTTTACTATTGGGTGGAGATCCCAGTGCCCTTTGGCAACAAGATTCGCCACCAAGTGATAGCCCGATAGCTGAGTCACCTCAAACAACAGGATCTCAAACTCAAGATCAAATGGCGGATTTTGTATCTGTTGTACTGGCTGATACAGAAGATACATGGAGTGAGTTGTTTCGGCAAGATGGAGAAAGTTATGTAGAACCAAAGTTAGTTCTTTACTCAGGAGCGGTGGAGTCTGCTTGTGGATTTGCACGTTCAGCAGTTGGGCCGTTTTATTGTCCGCGCGATCAAAAGGTGTATATTGACTTGAGTTTTTACCGCGATTTGAAGACTCAATATCAGGCACCGGGAGATTTTGCTCAAGCATACGTGATTGCTCATGAAATTGGACATCATGTCCAAAATCTACTGGGGATTTCGCAGCAAGTTCAAACCTTGCAGAGCCAAGTGAGTCAAACACAAGCAAATCAGCTTTCTGTGCGATTAGAATTACAAGCAGATTGTTTTGCAGGCGTTTGGGCAAATCATGCTCAACGCTCACGGCAAATTCTGGAAACAGGTGATATTGAAGAAGCATTGAACGCAGCTAGCAGTATTGGAGATGACCGCTTGCAAAAACAAGCTAGAGGCTATGCTGTGCCAGAATCTTTTACACATGGTAGTTCCGCCCAAAGGGTTCGTTGGTTTAAACAAGGTATCCAAACGGGCGATCCTCAGAAATGTAATACTTTTGCTAAGACAAATTCTTAACATAGAGCAGAATTCAGAATTCAGGCAAGAGTAAAATACGCTTTATATTTGGGCAAACAAACTTGAAATCTGCTGTATTTCAAGTTTTACGATTCTCTGGCAGCTATCGAGCTTTATTGGCAAAACTTTCCCGATCGCGGAGCAGAAAGTGAGGAAGCGATCGCCACAATCGATTTAGACTATTTCCAAGAAGACTTGTCTAAACTCATCTCGTTCTGGAAACGAGGTAGCGATCGCAAAATTCCCAATGCCCAATGCCCAATGCCCTATAACTAATTCCAATCCTGTTCGTCTTTCTTGCCACGGCTTTTGTAAATTCCACCCAAATCGTGAATTTGACGAGTTTTCTCAAAAAGCTCGGCTTCGGTCAAACCCCACTGTTGCAAGACTTTATCTAGGTCTTTTTGGATGTCTCTCGCCCCTGGAAACCCTTGATAGCGCATTCGCAGTCTAGCTAATTCTGCTAAGTTATAGTCTGTCGCCTCTTGAGAGAGTAAAATATCAATAAGGGGGCGATCGCGGTTATAAAGTGGATGTTGTTGATCTTTACCGGCCGTTGCTTCAGTCATTGTCAGTCCTGAGTTTAGAGTGCTAAGTCCTGAGTTTTAAGTTTAGCTGACAGTGGAAAACAGAACAGACAAAAGAAAATTGTCAAATACCGAAAGTTTAACTGTCAACTTTGCCACTTCTGACTTTCCCCGTACTCCACTCAGCACTTTTAGTAGACGGCAAGTACACCTGATGTCTTACGGCTCTCACCACTGCCACTTAACTTTAAATAAAGTTACATTAGTCCTTAAGAAAATACAAAAAACTTTAGATGAGGGTGAATTTTATCTCACCCAAAGTCCAAGCAGCGAGGGAGCAAGAACCCATTATGTTTGAACACTTCACTTCCGAAGCCATTAGAGTAATTATGTTAGCTCAGGAGGAAGCCCGTCGCCTGGGACACAACTTTGTAGGAACAGAACAAATTCTCCTGGGTTTAATGGGAGAAGGAACTGGGGTTGCTGCTAAAGTGCTGGCGGAATTAGGCGTTACCCTCAAAGATGCACGTCGCGAGGTAGAAAAAATTATTGGTAGGGGTTCTGGCTTTGTACCACCAGAAATTCCTTTTACTCCTAAAGTAAAAAGCCTCTTCGAGCAATCGTTTAAAGAAGCTCATAGTTTGGGACAGAATTACATCAACACTGAACACTTACTCTTAGGATTAACCGAGGCTGGTGAAGGTGTCGCCGCCAAAGTACTGCAAAATCTAGGAGTTGACTTCAAGAGTGTCCGCAGTGCCATAGTTCGCCGTTTGGGTGAAAATGCACCGGCTTTTGCTGGTAGTGGTAGTCAGAAGCGCACCCAACCGCTAACAATGGAAGAGTTTGGCAGAAATTTGACCAAATTAGCCCAAGAAGGCAGACTCGACCCCGTAGTTGGTCGCCAGAAGGAAATTGAGCGGGCGATCCAAATTCTCGGTCGCCGGACTAAGAATAATCCGGTGTTGATTGGAGAACCAGGAGTTGGTAAAACTGCGATCGCAGAAGGTCTAGCTCAACGTATTATCAATCAGGATGTTCCTGAAAGCTTACAAGACAAGCAAGTTATCAGCCTCGATATGGGGTCGTTGGTAGCTGGAACTCGCTTCCGTGGCGATTTTGAAGAACGCATCAAAAAAGTCGTAGAAGAAGTCCGCACTGTGGGCAATATCATCTTGGTGATTGATGAGATTCACACCTTGGTTGGCGCTGGTGGTACAGAAGGTGGCTTGGATGCAGCCAACATCCTTAAACCTGCCTTAGCACGAGGTGAACTCCAGTGCATCGGCGCAACTACTCTCGATGAGTATCGGAAGCACATTGAGCGTGATGCTGCCCTAGAGCGTCGTTTCCAACCGATTCAGGTGGGGGAACCATCGGTAGAGGAAACCGTACAAATTCTCTACGGTTTGCGCGGTGCTTATGAGCAGCACCACAAAGTCACAATTTTGGATTCGGCACTTGTCGCAGCGGCAGAATTATCAGACCGCTATATTAGCGATCGCTTCTTGCCAGATAAGGCAATAGACTTGATTGATGAAGCTGGTTCTCGCGTTCGTTTGCGGAACTCCCAAAGTTCTCCCAATAAAGAACTTAAGCGGGAACTCGCTGGCGTTACCAAAGAAAAAGAAGCAGCAGTCAGAGTCCAAGATTTTGACAAAGCTACAGAACTGCGCGGCCAAGAGTTAAAACTCGCAGAACAACTGCAAGCAACGTTTACACCAAACGAGCAACCTGTCAATTCAACTGTAGTTGACGAAGAAGACATCGCTCAAATCGTTGCCTCTTGGACTGGCGTACCAGTTAATAAGCTCACTGAATCTGAGTCAGAGTTGCTTTTACACCTAGAAGACACTCTGCATCAGCGGCTCATCGGTCAAGAGCAAGCAGTCACGGCTGTAGCTCGCGGTATCCGTCGCGCCCGCGTTGGTTTGAAAAATCCCAATCGTCCTATTGCTAGCTTTATCTTCTCTGGTCCCACTGGCGTTGGTAAAACAGAATTGGCGAAGGCACTAGCTTCCTACTTCTTCGGTGCGGAAGACTCGATGATTCGGCTAGATATGTCCGAATACATGGAAAGCCACACCGTCGCCAAGCTAATTGGTTCGCCTCCCGGTTATGTCGGATACGACGAAGGCGGACAGCTTACAGAAGCCGTGCGGCGGAAACCTTACACAGTGCTGCTATTCGACGAAATCGAAAAAGCACACCCCGATGTATTCAATATGCTGCTGCAACTCTTGGATGACGGTCATCTTACCGATGCCAAAGGTCGGAAAGTAGACTTCAAGAACACGTTGATCATATTGACTTCCAACATCGGTTCCAAGGTGATTGAAAAAGGCGGTAGTGGTTTAGGCTTTGACTTCGACACTCAAGCCGACGCTAGTTATAACCGTATCCGCACCTTGGTAAATGAGGAATTGAAAGCTTACTTCCGTCCTGAGTTCCTTAACCGTCTTGATGAGATTATCGTCTTCACCCAGCTTTCTAAGGATGAAGTTAAGCAAATCGCCGAAATTATGCTCCGCGATGTTGCTAGCCGCTTGACAGAAAAGGGAATTATCTTAGAAGTTAGCGATCGCTTCAAAGAGCTTGTGGTACAAGAAGGT
>NZ_JADEXF010000486.1 GCF_015207245.1 Nostoc cf. edaphicum LEGE 07299 | reverse complement strand
GCTAAGATACTCAAGGCATTGGCACGAGAAAACTCATCCCAAATTGCCCTGGCAGCAGCAAGGGCTTCTGGCAAAACTTGTGGTAGTTTCTCAGCTAAGGCACTCAAGGCATTGGCACGAGAAGAATCATCCTGAATCGCCCTGGCAGCAGCAAGGGCTTCTGGCAAAACTTGTGGTAGTTTCTCAGCTAAGGCACTCAAGGCATTGGCACGAGAAGACTGATTCTGAATCGCCCTGGCAGCAGCAAGGGCTTCTGGCAAAACTTGTGGCAGTTTCTCAGCTAAGACACTCAAGGCATAGACACGAGAAGACTGATCCTGAATCGCCCTGACAGCAGCAAGGGTTTCTAGCAATAACTCTGGTGGCAGTTTCTGTGCCAAGGCTCTCAAGGCATAGACACGAAAAGACTCATCCTGAATCGCCCTGACAGCAGCAAGGGCTTCTGGCAATAACTCTGGTGGCAGTTTCTGTGCCAAGGCTCTCAAGGTATTGGCACGAAAAGACTCATCCTGAATCGCCCTGGCAGCAGCAAAGGCTTCTGGCAAAACTTGTGGCAGTTTTTCAGCTAAGGCACTCAAGACATTGGCACGAAAAGACTGATTCTGAATCGCCCTGGCAGCAGCAAGGGCTTCTGGCAACAACTCTGGTGGCAGTTTGTCAGCTAAGGCACTCAAGGCATTGGCACGAGAAGAATCATCCTGAATCGCCCTGGCAGCAGCAAGGGCTTTTTGCAGTGCTAATTTTTGAAGATTTGGTGGCAAATAATTGACTAGTTCTGTCAGCGAGTCGATTTTTTCTTGTGCTTTTGGTTTTTGCAGGGCGTAAGCTAGTCCTTGTTGAGGAGTCCACATCTTGTTTTTGACTAACGCTACCAGCAGATTTGCTGGTAGATTAGCTGCCAAACTATTCATCGATGCAGTAATCAAAGCATAACGACACTGCAAGCTTAGTGTTGATTCAGTCCGATTCGCTTCTGCTAGTTCCCAGGCACGAGAAATATCTGTGATGTAACCGCCAGTTTGTGCCAATTGTTCTCGCACTTCATACCAGCCATTGCTTCCAGTTCCCGACTCTTCCCGCAATAACTGGTGAATCTCTTCTAACTGTCCAGCCTTTTCCAAATGCCAGACTAAATACTGATGAATGTAACCATCATCAAGTAAAGTATGCCATAAACCATTCTGGGTTTTCTGCTGATACTTCTTTAAAAAAACAGCGTGAACATCAGCAAGGTTTAAACTCAACCCAGCCAAATCTCCTGGGCGCTTTGACACAGAGGGAGCAGTTAACAAATTACACGCTAAATCGTGGAATAAGTCATGTAAGCGATAGGTAGGCATACCATCAGCAAGCGTTACTCCTGTTAATAGCAATGCTTTATTCCGTAAATATTGCAACATCTTGGCAGCATCACGCTTATCCATCTGCCACAGCGTTGCTGCCATCATCTTATTAATGTTGACATCCTCCGGCAATACCCCTAACCAAGAGAAATACTGCTGCTTTTCTGGTGGCATTCTCTTGACACTCAAATTTAATGATGCCGTTAAACTCAGGCGTTTTAAACTAGCCTCATCAGTAATTTCTTCGGCTTCCGGTCGGTCAAAACTTGTTAATCTGGCTACTTCTTGCTGAATATCCGCCAACAGTTCATTCCAAGTCGTACCACAGGCAACTTCGGCGGCTGCAAGTTCCAATGCTAGGGGAAGATAACCAACGCCTTTGGCTAAATTTTCTGCTGAGTGACGTTCTGTGCCTGTAATCTCGCGTCTTAATTTCTTGGTCAGCAATTCCATTGCCTGGTCTGGTTTCATTATATCCAGACTGTAAGTGCTGGCTGCTAACGCATCGGCAATGTGACCTTCACGAGTAGTTACTAAAACTTGACAACGCGCCCCACCAAAATTAAATGCTTGTGCATCTTCGGTATTCCAAGCATCATCCACCACCAGCAACACAGCCTTGTCATAAAGCAGAGTCCGCAAATGCGAGGAAGTTGCTTCAACACTTGTAGGTTTAAAGCTATAGTCTCCTAATGCTTGCACCCAGCCACTAAGTAAAGCAAGCACATTAGGTTGTTGACCTAACGTTGCCCAAAGAATGCCATCACAAAAACGAGATTGTATTTCTGCATCATAGGCTAAAGCCGCAGCTAAAGTAGATTTGCCCACCGAACCCAAACCGTGAATCGCAGTAATTACTAAAGTGCGACTATCAGACGATGAACCATTTAAAAGACGAGTCTTTAAATCATCGCTGTACTCTGGGCGTTCTACAAAATATGTGGGTAAAGGTGGCGCTTGAAATATACTTGTGTTACCTAACCCCCTAACCCCATTCCCTTGTAGGGAAGGGGGAAAATTTAAAGCCTCTCTCCCTGTGGAGGAGAGGTTTGGAGAGGGGTTATTTAATTTCGATTTCTCTGGTCTACTACTTTCCCAAGCCTCATCAAACCGTTTTAAGTTCCTTTCCTTATTCCTTGACCATAGCTTGAGTGTAAAGTGCCATTCCTCAACACCCTTGGTTTGCAGACGGTTATCTTCCAGAATCTTCAAGAAATCCTTCAGCAAATTCAGCGCTTCTCGAATTTGCGCTTTAGTTAACTTGCCAGGATATTTATCTTTTTGCGTCAGCAACTCCAATGTGACTAACGTAGTCTGCACAGTCAGCTTGGGGTTAGCGCTGTCTGCTTCTTTCCAGTCAGACTCAATTTTAAAGTTACCATCCTCAAATTCCCCATCGACAAAACAAAGCAACGCCTCTAGCAGACGCTTGACTCGCTTTTGAATCTCAGGCCCATAGGTAGTTCGTGGCATTACATCCAAAAAGTTGAGTAAGAAGTTTGGGGCTATCCCAGATTGAAACTACCACCCCAAACTCATGTAATCCAGATTCTAAGGCATTTTCAGCGACATTGGGGTATTTGCTTAGGGACACAACCCCAAAGAGAACCTATATCTATCAACTCTTTGGGGTACAAACAAATGCAAGGCAAACGTCAAAATATTCTCAGTAAAACCATTGCTTTGTTGCTGGCAATGCAACTATTCTTGATTGGTTTACAAGCTAAAAGCCGAATCGACCAAGGTAACTCATCCCTTGAGGCGTTGATTTGGATGACTCAACAATATATTTCAGTGCTGGTTAAAATTCGCAACTTGCAGGATAAAAAGCAGGAAAACGATTCTCCAAAGCTCAAAAGTAAAAGATAAAATCGTAGGGTGTGTTAGGCAAAACGCCGTAACGCACCGTCTAAGTTCGTTCTTCCATGCCGAAGATACGCCGAAAAACTGACTGCATCAAACTAGGAGACAAGTGATAAACTGCTTTCCAAAGGTTGGTTGTGCCTACCATGACATCAGAACGCCGATCCTTTACTGCTTCCCAAATTGATTTTGCTACATCTTCAGGCTTTTCTAGTACAGGAGTTTGAATTGCTTTATCTACCAACTCAGAACGCGCTTCGGCAGTTTCCTCGTTCTTACCGCGAAAGATTGCCCGCTCCATCATTTGAGTAGTGATAAAGCTGGGATAAATTCCGCTAACGTGAATCCCTTTAGGTGATAACTCTGCGTGTAGCGATTTTGTCAACCCAGTTATGGCATATTTAGCAGTTGTGTAAGGAATTTGGTAAGGAATCGGTTCTATACCACCAATAGAGCTGACATTAACAATGGTTCCTTTGCGACGTTCTAAGAAATGGGGCAGGATGGCATTAATAGTATGGATGTAGCCCCACAAATTAGTATCAATTATCTGATGCCAATCATCTAAGCTAAAATCCTCGATGGGCCCTAAGCAAAAGATACCTGCATTATTAATTAATACGTCTATGTTACCAAAATGTGCGATCGCCTTCTGAATCAGGTTGTTTACTTGTAAAGGATCTTTCACATCTGTTGAAATAGCGATCGCTTCTCGTCCAAGTTCCCGTATCTGTGCAGCAGTAGCTTCTAAACGGTCAAGTTGACGAGCTGCCAACACGACATCATAATTGTGACGGGCGAATAATAATGCTGTAGCTTTGCCAATTCCTTGAGATGCGCCTGTAATAATTACTGTATTTGTCATAATGTCAGTTGCTTTTTCTTGTGCGTCTTAGAGATTGTTTTAAAAATGGTACATAAGGTATCCAAAACTTTAAATCCTCCTTTTTCAGGAGGATTTTGAGAAGCTTATATTGGTATTGAGTCGAGATACGAATAAAATTTATACCTGGCGGATACTACTAAGTCGCCACAGCGATCGCAATTAGCGCGTAGTTGTGTCCCGCAAAGATAACAATCTGTCTCTTATA
>NZ_JADEXF010000485.1 GCF_015207245.1 Nostoc cf. edaphicum LEGE 07299 | reverse complement strand
GTACAGCTTGATGTTGTTTAAGAAACTTCTGGTGCTGTAGCATATTGCGGCGTTGTCCCACCAAACTGGAATTTAGCATCTGATAAAGGTCTTTTTCATCAGTTAGTTCTAGTTCCAAATTGATATGGTCATGGTCAGATGCTTGATTTAATTTAGTTTGGAGTTCTTCTATAGCTTCTTGTTTATATTTCAGTTCTTGTTCTTGATCGTGAACAAAGCTAGCATCGATTTCTAACTTATGCTGCAAGTCTTGCACTATCTTTTGTAGTTCTTCTAAAGGCATTTTATCCAAAGCCTCCACATCAGCTTGCTTGCCGAGAACTACGTCACCAGATGTTGCCGCTAAAGAGTGCATCTGTTGATATAACTCTTCGGCGTTTCGTAACTGCTCTTTGACAAGCCGAGCATACTCTTGCTTACTGGTAAGGTCTGCTGTGTTTATTTGTAATTGGGCTGTTTGTTGAACTAGAGAATTTTGCGCTTCTTGTAATGCATTTTGGCGATCGCTAAAAGTTTGTGATAAACGCTCAACTTCTTCTTGCTGTTGTGCGATCGCACTTTTATGCTCCTCCAGTTTTTGCCAATGCGGGGTAAGAGTCGCTTGCTGCTTTTCGACCAATTCAAAGGCTAGATGCAGGTGTTCTCTAACTGTTTCCGTAGGATTAACACGACTAGACAAGCGATCGAGTAACTCACTCATTACTCGACTTTGCTCCTCGTCCAAAACCGTCCCTTGTTGAAAATCCGCTTGGCGTTCTTCCAGGCGACGCTGCTCACCCCGTAAATGCTCCCAAGCGCCTTCCAACTCTTGGCGGTTGCGCTCAATTTCTCCTTGTAATCGTTCAATTTCCTGGCGGGAGGTGTCAACTTCTTGTTTTTGCTCCTCTAGATGTTGTACCTCATCCTCCAATTGCTGCAACTGTTCTGCTCGTACCTCCATGTCCATTTCACGGCGATTCAACTCTTGCGCCTGAAATGTTAGTGACTGTTTCCACTGATCGATCTCATCTTCCTTGAGCTTAAATTTCTCCAACTGGCGGGAAAAATTCTGCAAAATGTTGACGAGTGGACGTCCTGCTTCTTGAATCCGCTGCACTTGACGATTCGGATTCAGCTCAACCAATACCAAAGCACCATCATTTAATTTGCTTGCGTCCTCAGCGGCAATCACCTCTTCCGACACAGTACTCCAATTCTGGTCAGTTCGCTGACAAGCTAGCAGTTTCAGTTCGGTTTTGCCACCGCCACTGAGTAAACCACCTTTCTGTTTTTGTACTTCTGCTAAATACAGCACACCGTTAGTCCTTTATTGATGCACTTAAAGTTCGTGTTTTGAGATATACCTTAAATAATTCTGTTAACTTGTCTCACTGAACCAAGGTTTAGAAGAACAAGACAGACAAAACTATAGACGCAAGATGTTACGTCTTGATACTTATAGAAGCGATCTGGTCGCGCCTTTATATTTTGTACTGATGACAGTGATGATGACTTCCGTGTTAACACTAGCTTTGTCAAAGTGTATTACGAAATATGAAGGTTTATAGTTTAATGTATTCCCTAATGACAATCAGAATAGAGTAAAAATCTTTTCAATACTCCATAATCAATACTTAAAGAATAAGTCATAATTCACGATTCAGAATTCAGCAATACTTAAGGAGTACTTTTTAGCTAAATGCAGGGAAATCTAAATGAAATTGATATTTGCAGTATTCTGCAATTGATTGAATTGGGACAGCGAACTGGGCAACTATGGGTGGAAGCTTATAGCTCTCACCAGAACAACAAACTGGGTGGAGATGGAGCAAACATTTATCGCCCTAAACAACAGTCTTGGTTCGTCTTTTTCCTTAATGGTCAAATTATCTATTGCCAAGAAGGCGAGAGTAGTTTATCCAGAATTAGCGATTATTTACGTCATTATCGAGTTGAGATGCGACTCACCGACAAACAAATTGCCAGCCTACCACCAACCGACGCGCCAGAGTATGCCTATCTTTGGGCACTCTTGGAGCGGAATATCATCAACCCAAAGATAGCTGGTAGTATCATTTACGGTTTGGTGCATGAAACTCTCTTTGATTTGCTGAGTTTACGCCAAGGTAACTTCATTTTCCATCAGGGTGCAGCACTTGCCCCGCAATTAAACACTTATGAGATTGCTCCATTGGTGACAAAAATCACCAAGCAGCTGCAACAGTGGAAGGAACTCTATCCACACATTCAGTCTCCAGAACAATTGCCAGTGCTATCTGACAAAGTTCAGCTACAATCTTCTTTACCAGAAGCAACCGTGAATAAGCTACAACATTGGGCTGATGGTAAAACATCCTTGCGACAACTAGCTCGCCATCTCAACCGAGACATTTTGACAGTTGCTAAGGCAATATATCCTTATGTGCAACAAAGTTGGCTACAACTAGTATATTCAGAGACTAGTCACCCAGATACACACACGGATAGCTGGGAATTGAAAGAAAAACCGATGGGGCGGATAGTATGTATTGACGATGCGATCGCCATCGGTGAGACTATAAATTCCATCTTACAACCACAAGGCTATGAAGCGATCGCTCTTACCAATCCCTTAGAGGCACTGAGTCTGGTTTTTCAACTCAAACCGGATTTAATTTTATGCGACATAGCTATGTCGGAATTGGAAGGATACGAGGTTTGCGCTATGCTGCGACATTCAACAGCATTTCGGCTCACACCGATTATCATGCTTACTGGGAAAGATGGGTTTATGGATAGAGTCAAAGCTAGGATGGTCGGGGCAACAGATTATTTGACAAAACCGTTTACAGACACTGAGTTACTGATGCTCGTAGAAAAATATATCAACAACCAATGAAAATTGGGTATGGGGCATTAATTATTTTTCCCTCATCTCTCTCACCTATGGGGCATCTAAAGAGATCAAAGATTTGTTGATCTACTAAAAGATGAGTTAAAAGATGTTATCACAGAGTCAGTTAACTCAGTGAAACGTCAATCTCCGGGAAAATAGTGAAGACATACAATTAATTTATACAGTTAATACTTGCGGAGGAATCAGGGAATGTTCCAATTAGGAACGTCTAAATCAGGAGGTAAATAGACACTTATGAGCACAGTTCTAATTGTGGAAGACAGTATAGCGCAAAGGGAGATGATTACAGACCTCCTGAAAGCAACTGGCCTAACAGTTACCCATGCTAGTGATGGATTAGAAGCATTAGAGGCAATTCAAATAGCACCTCCAGATTTAGTGGTATTAGATATTGTCATGCCCCGAATGAACGGCTACGAAGTTTGTCGGCGGTTAAAATCCGATCCAAAAACCCAAAATGTTCCAGTGGTTATGTGTTCTTCCAAAGGTGAAGAATTCGATCGCTATTGGGGTATGAAGCAGGGTGCAGACGCTTACATAGCCAAACCATTTCAACCAACCGAGTTGGTAGGAACAGTCAAACAACTGCTGCGAGGATAAGGATAAAAACAACATGGTCAGCAAACCGGACTTTTTAAGTGGCAGCGGTCAAGACCACTTTCGACCAGAATTACAAGTAGAAAGTCCTGAAGGTGAGTTACATCTGAGGTTTTACATTCCCTCGCATCAGGAGTTTGCACTACAAGCAACTGGCATCCGAGAGGTAATTGAACTAAGTCCTGATAGAATCACCCCGATTCCTAATGCTTCTCCTTTACTTTTGGGTACTCTAAATTTACGAGGTCGAGTTATTTGGGTGGCCGATTTGGGTCAATTTCTGGGGGAAGCAAGTGCATTAAACACGGATAGAGCTGAAATTTCGGTGATTGCCATTGAAGAGCAAGACACAATAGTGGGTTTAGCAGTAGAGGAAATCGGTGGTATGGACTGGTTGGATGTCCAGAATCTAATGCCACCAACTAGTGTTCCAGATACGATGGCTCCCTTTTTACGTGGAGAGTGGTCATTAGGTGCTAAAAATAATCAGTGTCTAAGACTGCTCGATCAAATGGCAATTGTACGAAGTGCTAGGTGGGCAGGATGAAATTGGAGGAGGAAATGGCAGCAAGTATTGATAATTACGAGCCAACATATCAACAGGCGATGACCGCCTATGTTCAAAGAAATTATGAGGTTGCGGCCACTTTAGTTGACCAAGTGGTGCAAAATTTACCCGATGACCCCAATACCCATTTGTTGAGGGGTCACATCTACTATGTTTTACAGCACTATGATGTAGCAAAAGAAGAATATCAACAGGTGTTAGGCTTGACTAACGATCTAGAAATTATTGGTTTTGCCAAAAATGGAATTGACAATATCAAT
>NZ_JADEXF010000484.1 GCF_015207245.1 Nostoc cf. edaphicum LEGE 07299 | reverse complement strand
GATTTCAGCAGCTTCCTTGCTTGTAAAAAATGTCTCCTGCATACAATTTATTTTACAGAAGACTTGTTTAATACAATTATGTTAGTATTAGACAATATTGTTTTAAAGCGATGAGCCAAATCACTATTCAGTGTCGTCTTGTAGCCTCAGAGTCATCACGCCACCAACTATGGAAGTTGATGGCAGAGCTAAATACGCCACTGATTAATGAACTATTGCATCGGGTAAATCAACACCCAGAGTTTGAAACTTGGCGACAAAAGGGCAAACACCCCACTAGTGTTGTCAAAGAACTCTGCGAACCTTTGAAAACTGACCCTCGCTTTATCGGTCAGCCTGGACGGTTTTACACGAGTGCGATCGCATTGGTGAATTACATTTATAAATCATGGTTTGCGCTAATGAAGCGATCGCAGTACCAACTAGAAGGCAAAATTCGCTGGCTGGAAATGCTCAAAAGTGATGTTGAATTGGTAGAAGCCAGTGGTGTCAGCTTAGATAAGCTTCGCACCAAAGCTGCTGAAATTTTGGCTCAACTTGTTCTTGTGAATACTGCTGAAACTCAATCAACGAATGGGAAAAAAGTTAGAAAGCGCAAAAAATCTCAAAATTCAGATAGCAAGACTTTATCAAAGAACTTATTTGAGATTTACCGCAACACAGAAGATAACTTGACTCGATGCGCCATCAGCTATTTGCTCAAAAATGGTTGCAAAATTAACGAGAAAGAGGAAGACGCTAAAAAATTTGCTCAACGCCGTCGTAAACTTCAAATTCAGATAGAACGCCTCGGAGAACAGCTAGAAACACGAATTCCCAAAGGTCGAGATTTAACCGATACCAAATGGATCGAAACTCTTTTCACTTCTACTCACAATGTTCCAAACAATGAAGCCGAGGCGAAATCTTGGCAAGACAGTTTGTTAAGACAATCAAAAAAACTGCCTTTTCCAGTAACTTACGAAAGCAGTGAAGATATGATTTGGTCTAAAAACCAATGTGGACGTATTTGTTTACAATTCAGCGGTTCAAGGGAGCTTAGTTTTCAAGTTTATTGTGATTCACGTCAACTTCATTGGTTTCAACGCTTTCTAGAAGATTGGCAAATTAAGGAAAACAGCAAAAAGAAAAATAGTCAAGAGCAACAGTCTAGTGGTCTGTTCACCCTTCGCACTTGTCGTCTTGTTTGGCAAGAAGAGGAGGGTAAAGGCGATCCTTGGAACGTTAATCACTTAACTCTCTACTGTAGTATAGACACTCGTCTGTGGACAGATGAAGGAACTAATCAAGTTAGAGAAGAAAAAGCAGAAGAAATCGCAAAAGTTATTACCCAGACTAAAGCCAAGGGCGACCTCAATAAGAACCAGCAAAAGCATCTAAAGAGGAATAACACTTCTTTATCTAGAATTAATAACCCCTTCCCTCGTCCAAGTAAGCCTTTATATAAAGGTCAATCTCATATTCTTATCGGTGTTAGCCTCGGTTTAGAAAAGCCTGCAACAGTAGCAGTAGTAGACGGCACTACAGGCCAAGTCCTTAGCTATCGCAGCATCAAACAACTACTTGGTGATAATTACAAACTGTTAAATCGACAGCGACTGCAAAAGAATTGCTTATCTCACCAACGCCAAATAGCTCAAACGCTTGCTGCACCAAATCAGTTTGGAGAATCGGAGTTAGGCCAGTATGTAGACAGCTTGCTGGCGAAAGAGATTATTGCGATCGCCCAAACATACTCTGCTGGAAGTATTGTTCTACCCAAATTAGACAATATGCGAGAGCAAGTTCAAAGTGAGGTTCAAGCCAAAGCTGAACAAAAATCAGACTTAATAGAAGTTCAAAAACAGTATGCCAAACAGTACCGAGTTAGCGTTCATCAATGGAGTTACGGCAGGTTGATGGCAAACATCCAAAGTCAGGCTGTTAAAGCTGGAATTGTTATAGAGGAGTCAAAACAGCCAATTCGAGGTAGTCCACAAGAGAAAGCGAAAGAATTAGCGATCTCCGCTTACCATTCCCGCAAAATAAACTGATTGACAAAATACCGAACCTTGACAATAGAATAAGAGTATTCAACAGCGCCGCAGTTCATGCTTGTTACAAGCCTCTGTGCTGTGTAAATTCGGGTTAGTTTGACTGGTGTTAAACAGTCTTGCTTTCTGACCCTGGTAGCTGCCCACCTTGATGCTGCTATCCCTTGTGGATAGGAATTAGGTGCGCCCCCAGTAATAGAGGTGCGGGTTTACCGCAGTGGTGGCTACTGAATCACCTCCGATCAAGGAGGAACCCACCTTAATTATTTTTTGGCGAATCGAAGCGGGGTCAATTTCCGTGGGGAGCTGCCAAAAGTTTAAATCGCTTGTTTGGTAAGGTTTATAGCCTTTAACGTGTCAGTTGATTTACTTTTTCAAGTGTTAATTGACAGGCGATTTTGGGAGACGTGACAAAAATGCCTTCATAACTATTGGCAGATCAATGGTTTGAAGCGCAGAGTTTCAACACCCCTCCCAGATGGAGGCGGGTTGAAAGATTAGTCGCGCTTCCAGGGAATATGAAAAACTTGGTTGTTTCAACACCCCTCCCAGATGGAGGCGGGTTGAAAGAGCCGGTGAGTCGTAACTTGACCACATTTTACAAGTTTCAACACCCCTCCCAGATGGAGGCGGGTTGAAAGTTGAAGGAAGATTTGAATGGAGTGCCTTTGAAGCAAGTTTCAACACCCCTCCCAGATGGAGCTACGGTATATACACCGTAGCCTAGCTTGAGACGGGTTGAAAGAAGTCATTCACAATCTGGCTGAGGAGATGAAAACCGATTTCAACAACCTTCCAGATAGAGATGGGTAAAAGATTTTTATATTAGTTTTCGGATTATCTACAAAAATTTTGTTAAAAATGGTGGGTTGAAAGGACTCTTAATCTATTGGTTGTAAATGCTTTGGACAAAAAAACATTGTCTAATAAAATAAAATTAAACGCACACTACCAGCGTGGCACAGCTAAAATATTGCAATAGATTTTTGAGAAATCGAGAGAAACCAATGTTTTTTGATTTTTTCCTAATGCACTACTTTAGCCTTGACACGCTACTAGGGAGTTAGTTGCATTTAGAGCATCACAATCACTTAAAAATGAGATATAGGTGGAATGATATTATAGAGAAGCTACATTCTAGTTATCTAAAGTGTGATTAATTTCTCAAAAAGGATATTAGTCTGTTAACAGTGACAAGTAATTAGTTAATGTAAAAATTGCGTTCCTATATTAAGTTCAGCATAGAATTAAATAAAGGCAAGTTTGTTTTCCAAGAAGACACTAATTTGTCACTAGAGACATTAATTTGTCAACGCGGACATTTAATTTGGCAAACGACAATTTTGTTAGTGGGTGACGAGGGAATCGAACCCGCAACCAATAGATTAAGAGTCTACTGCTCTACCGTTGAGCTAGTCACCCACACGAATAACAATCGTAGCATAACTTCCGACAATTTAGTTAGTGCCGCACTCAAAAAACTAATTAAAAGGGGAATTTGACGGTGAAGGTGGTTTGGCCTGCTGCACTCTTTACATAAATCGAGCCGCCTAAATGTCTGACCATTTTCTGCACTAATGCCAATTCCAGCCCCGTGCCGCTATGTTTCCAAGGATCGTGTTTGGAAAGGTGATAGAAAGGTTCAAAAATCCGCGAGAGTTCATTGCTGGTAAGCTCTATTCCCGAATTGGTAATATTAAGCTCGACTGCATCTCCTATCAACTGAGCAGAGACTGCGATCGCTTCCCCGGCTGGGGTGTATTTGCAGGCATGGTTGAGCAGTTCGGTGACAATCCGCTCCAAATCGGTGATATCTGTCTCCAAAGGCGGCAGCGCACGATCGACAGTCAGGTTTAACTGCTGTCGCTGGCAGCTGGTGAGGTCTCGAAAAGACTCGATAATGGGGTGAAGCCAGCTTTGAAAGTCAATGGCAATCAATGTTGGGGGATCGGGTTCGGCTTCGAGATATGTGAGTGTGAGTAGGTCATTAATTAACTTGCTTTCTCGCCCACACTCGTTGTGCAGAATCTGCAAGAGTTGCGGCACTATTTCTATCTCTGATATTTCTGCTGGTGTGAGGACACTTTCGAGAGTTTGGACTGCAAGGCTAATGCTTGTTATTGGTGTCCGCAGTTCTTGGGATAAAGTTCTGAGAAATTGGTTTTTGAGCCGATCGCTTTTTTCTAGTTCTTTTACCTGTGCCTGGTTTTGTTTGTAAAGCTGGGCTTGACGAATGGCGATCGCACATTCATTTGCTACCTGCTGCATTAGCTC
>NZ_JADEXF010000483.1 GCF_015207245.1 Nostoc cf. edaphicum LEGE 07299 | reverse complement strand
TTTGTTTTCGATGACTACGCACATATTACTGAGTGCTTGCTGATAATTATCCATGTCATCTTGCTCAAGAAATATTTTGGCAGATGCCTGTATATCTTCGACAGCTTTCGCTTGGTTTTTGTTAGATTCACTACCGCCATACTGTGCCAGTTCATAGCGAACCATACCTCGTTTGAGATATGCTTTTGCTAGTTTGGGGCTAATAGTTAATGCATGGTTAAAGTCAGCGATCGCTTGATTATATTCTTGCTGATAATTGCTGCTATATTGAGCAATTTGATAATAGACAACACCCCGCTGAAAGTAAGCTTCGGCTTTCGAGACATTAAGTTGTATGGCTTGAGTAAAATCTGCGATCGCTTTTTTGTAAGCTTGTTGAGATTCACCGCTATATTTAGCCATTTGGGCGCGGACAATCCCTCGTCTGACATAAGCTTCAATTTCATTATTATCCAGACCAATGGCTCGATTATAGTCTGCGATCGCTAGATTATATTCTTTATCGGGATCGTTGCTATATTCAGCGAGCATATAGCGGGCATTGCCCCGATTTACCAGAGCTTTGATTTGATTGGGATTGATTTTCAGAGCTTGGCTATAATCTGTAACTGCTCCTTCATAGTCTTTCAGGTTATAGCGGGCATTGCCACGATTTACAATTGCTCTAGCGTGTGTCGGTTCTTGTTCAATTGCTTGGCTAAAGTTGACAATTGCTTTGTCATAGTCTCGCTCTTTGTAAGCAATATAACCTTGCTGATAGGAATCAGCGAAGCTGAGTTTGTTATTTGGTTGGGTAGACTTGATTGTTTGTTGGGTGTAAGCATTTTGGGAAACTAACGGCTGAGTAAATTTAATCATTAAGTCTGCATATCCCAATAAACCAAAACCCAGCAAACAACAAATAACCGGGTACAATTTTGACTTTTTGGAAGGTTTATATGAACCGCTGGGAGTCATTGGCTGCCAATAATTAGCTACCTGCGGTGACATGGCTCGCTGGGGAAAATGCGGTGTCTGATTGTAGCGCTTTCTCGCTTTGATTCGCGGTTGAAGATGTTCTCTAGCTTCTATAGCCCGATGTGATGGAAAGGGGTCGCGTCCACCTAATCGCACGGTACGTTCGCACCACGGACAGCTACGCATGTGGTTGTTGTAGCGATGCTGGGGATTTGTTGTACAGGTAATTAGGGACTCTTCGGCTTCAGCGATTGCTGAGAGCCAAGTCTGGGCACTGGGGCGTAGTTGTGGGTTGTTGTGACCCTCTTCAAAACAACGGACAAATAGTTCTTGTAAGCTGGGATGGAGAATTTCCCAAGGGGGTGCAATAGGAGTAGGTAGGTAGGGTACGTAGCGCTTTTGGCTGTAAGTAAAATGACCCGATGCAATGCGGGCTTCGTAAGGTGGTGGCTCAATTGCACCTTGAAAAATCCCCGAAAAGGGGTGGGTGCCTTCCATTAAGAGTTGAAATACTAGCACCGCTAACCCAAATAAATCGTGAGAGATTTCGCGATCGTGCTGGGCAAAAGTTTTATTTTGTAGTTCTGGTGGAGTAAACTCTGGTTTACCTACTGGGCAGCGATAAACAACATTGCTGTTTGGGTCGGTTACTTGGAAAGAGTCTGTGTCTATCAAAGTCACCAGTGCTGTATCACTGACGAGGATATTAGACTCGTTCACATCACCAATACAATATCCACTAGCGTGCAAAGCGGCAAAAGCTGCCGCCAAGTTTCGAGCCGTGCGGAGCAGGTACTGATAGTTGAATAGGGGGCAATGTTGCCGACGGGTTCTGGGGTTGTAAAAGTCGATGATTGGACGCATCCCCTGAATACGTGGCATCAAAAAGCCCAGGATGCTATTTTTGCCATCTGCCGCCCGTAATAAATCCTCTGGCCAAGCGATAGAGATATGCCCTAAACTCGCCGTAGGGTTTTCTGGCGGGTTGGCAAGCATCGCTTGAAGTTTATCAGCATGGGCAGTGGTTGGCTTGTGGTAAATCTTCGCCACCAAATCGTTATCGGATGGCACAGCATAAACACAAGCTTCACCGCCACGTCCCAAACTGACATTGAGACTGAGGATTTCTTTTCTGGGGGAACAACGTAGTACCTGCATAATGAAATTACCGCTAACGGAAGTTATTGTAAGATGTGAAACCTGTAGATTTGTTGCTCATGAGTCGTTGAATGCAGCTATAATGAGTGTTAAATCATCATCAGTGCGTTGCGTAATCCGCTCTGAGCGTAAAAATTTTACCAATTGCTCCTTCGCTTCTGTCTTATCTTCGGTATTGGCGACAAATTCAAACAGCGGAAAAAAGAATGGTTTGTGAGGTTCGCCAACAACCATATTCAAAGCCAGCATTTGTAATCCGTCGGTGATGATACCAACGTTTACTATGTCTGTGCGCCATAATCTCATTTGTGCTGTATCTAAGGCATTAGGCGAAGTTAAAAAAGTGGTTTGGTTGATGTATTCACCACTGTCAGGCATCGTCAGTGCCAACAGATTGCCCAGACGATCTTTTGCCACTGCCAAACCATCACCTATCTGAACTACAGCTACAACTTCTGGTGTGGCAACCAGCATAATTAAGGTAGTTGCTAAATCTTGAGGCTGTTTGTCACAAGTAGCCGCCTCATCCTCTACAGCTTTTTTGGCAGCGAATATGGCATCATTTAAGAGCGATCGCACCAAGCTATCATCAGTCAAACTTTTTCGGGTCAGCCCCTTGGTAGAAATGTTTTCGATTGCTGTCTCCACAGCAACCATCGCTCCCACTTTTCCAAGGCTAGCAGAACCCGCGCCATCTGCTGCGGCCGCCACTAAAACATTATCTGACAATATTTGCCAGTGATGAGCATCCTGACATAATTGATTGTTTTTTAAGTGACTTGTACCACATACAGACGCAGCCACAATCCGCCATTGAGCAATCTGTTTTGATATGTTCATAAATTTTTTTTCAAGCAGCTAGCTGTGTAAACATCAAGCTGCGATTTTTCATTAAACAGTTCCCCAACCAATTGGCGGTAGTGCTACCTGTTCGTCTACTTGTGAATGAGAAACAGCCGACATACTAGTTGACAGCCAGACAAACATCTCGATAAAATTTAATCCTTTAAGCTTTAAGGGAGTACGTACAGTTATTTGATTTAAACGCGTCATATTCGCATTTTCTACTCCAACTGTAAAGAATGCTACCCGCTTGTTCGCCTCGTCTCCCTGTAGGCGCTGGGATGCTTGCTCTACCACTTGCTCTAATTCACCTTGGGGTTCTCCATCGGTAATCATAAATACCCAAGGACGATAATAAGCAATCCCGTTGGCACGATACTGAGATTTCCGCTCTTGAATTATGTCCAAAGCTTTATGGATTCCCGCACCCATTGTAGTCAAGCCTTGGGCTGTCAAAATCGGCGGATTGAATTGATCGGCAGTCACAAAGTCTTGTACTACATTGATATTACTGTCAAAAGTTACGATCGCCACTTCCACCCGTCTGGCGGCTAAGGAATTTTTGACTAGTTCATCCTTTAAGCTTAGTAAACCCTGATTTAAAGCCTCAATCGCCTCTCCTTGCATCGACCCAGATGTGTCTAATAAAAGTACACAAGGACAACGGGGTTCTGGGTTCTCAGCAAATTCTACTACTTCATCAAGTCTTAATGTATCATGCATAACTTTTTGTGTTATGTTAAAGTCCAAAGCTTTATTTCCCTTTGCTCAGAGTATATAGTTTCAATCGCCGAGGCGACTACAGAATATAGTATCTATTGGTAGATGCTCTAATCTTTATTAAACAAATTATTTTCATGAAGTTCTCTATATATTTAAGATGAACTTGAGTACAGCTTAGTTTAGCAAAAAAGAGTTTATCAAAACCCAGCATTACCTGTTGTAATGTATCTACCAAAAAGTTATATCCATTAAACCTACAGTACAATAAATACGTAAACTTTTTTAGATAAGTTTTTAAAGATTTTATGTAGAAGAATAGTTTCTTTAAGGGAAAGTAATTAACCATAATTAAGCTTGTTAACTCTATAAGTATACCAGTGTAACTACGCAAAGTTGGAATAAAATTTGCATTTTCAAGTGAGTGGGCATAAATAAACATCATTATTAAGGTCTTCTCAAAAGTTGTCAGTAGTTAGTAAAATCCAGAATTAACCGACATCTACTGATAATCTAGCTATGATAGATGCTTACCTTTATTCATACCTACTTGCTTTTTGAGTCAGATTAAGTAAAATGTGCTAAATGTAACAAAGAACTTAGAAACCTTACAATTTTTAATATATGTACATA
>NZ_JADEXF010000482.1 GCF_015207245.1 Nostoc cf. edaphicum LEGE 07299 | reverse complement strand
GTTTTTAGTTAAATACAAGACACAAATTTTGCTCCTTGATGGAATTTTTACTTCCTAAGTTACTCATTTTTGTATAAAAAGTAACATAAGTTATTCATTTACCACTTAGACCAGCATAACAAAATTTTCAACGAGAATGTTTAATAGAAGTAAATCTTATTTAAAGTTTTAAAGTCTACTGATGTCGGTTGTACCGAAATTATGACTATTATCCAGCAATTTACCAAAAATTAATGTAATTCAGATGACGAAACAGCAACAGTGGTGGAAAAAGCTGCTGTTAAAGCTGGCGGCTGGTATCATATTTTACAGTAGTATTCCACTGCCGTATTTAAACGGATTGGACTTTAGGGGAGTAGCACATCTTGCTTCCCTTGTAGGATTGATAATCGGGGGAATTTTAGGGTTTCTGGATACAGGGATGGATTATCTGGGGATGCCCGTGTTAACTCGTAGTGCTTTGGTAGTAAGTGTTTGGATTGCCATAACTGGAGGATTACACTTAGATGGGGCAATGGATACTGCCGATGGTTTAGCAGTAGGCGACCCAGATCGGCGATTGGAGGTGATGGCAGATAGTGCTACAGGAGCCTTTGGAGCAATGGCTGCGATCGCCTTGGTGATACTGAAAATAACAGCTTTGACGGATATGCCAGAAAACCGTTGGTTATTGCTGATGGCTGCTTGTGGCTGGGGACGTTGGGGACAACAATTAGCGATCGCGCGATATCCTTATCTGAAAGCAACTGGTAAAGGCGCATTTCACAAACAAGCCATTCGCTCTTACAAAGATTTGTTACCGGGATTGTTGTTGTTGTTTAGTTTGAGTGGTTTACTTTGGCTCATAGATAAACAACAGCTATTTCTCGCACTGACAATGATAGTTGTTGGAAGTGCGATCGCCACTTTAACTGGTGCATGGTTCAACCATAAACTAGGCGGACATACAGGAGATACCTACGGCGCAGTCGTTGAGTGGACTGAAGCCTTATTTCTCTGTGTATTGACCGCTTTTTAAGAAAGGGAGCAGAGGAGCAGAGGAGCAGAGGAGAAGTACCAGTAGCAGTAAGTCTTTCCCATGCCCAATGCCCAATGCCCAATGACAAATGACAAATGACAAATGACAAATGACAAATGACTACTTCATTTAATCGGTTGCAACTTTGTCACTTTGAGTTTAAAAGTCCCAACTCCAGTTTCCCCAAAAGACCGGACACGAATAACATAACTCCCTGTCTCCACGATGCGAGTAAAGAGTAAGGAATTGCTACTACCATCAGGGCCATCATCATTTTCTGCTAGAGTCGAACCATCAGGTGCCAGCAGTGTGATGATGCTGTCAAAGTTTTCCGATGACAGGTCAACTGCTAAATTATCGCCCTTCTGCAACCTCACAGTGTAATCACGCGCAAACCCACCTTGACCTGTGGGAATATCTTTGTCGGACAGGCTATCGGAAAGTTCAGTACTGTTAGATAAAGGTATTGGACTATACAATTTATTTTGAGCAACAGCTGCATTTGTACTAATGCCTATTGCCAGCAATGTGGCAGGAATGATGATGAGTTGTTTTAAACCTGCCGCCAAAACTTTATTCATACATTTCAAGCAATTTTTCTACAAAAATAGGGTAATTCGGTCAATTTATACACTTATCTGTCAAAGCTTGCCTATTGCTTCTTAATTTATCCGTCTTTGACGGCAGTGGCTACAGCAACTAATCCTAAGACCACAATTCCATACTGACGAAGTGTTTGCACAGCAGACCTGGCAGTAGCACCAGTAGTATAAATGTCGTCCACTAACAGCACTGGGACATTTGGAGGACGATGGCGAAATTCTTGCCCAATAGCAAAAGCTTGGTTCAAGTTTTTTTCTCGTTTAGATACCGACAAACCAAACTGCGCTTCAGTTTCTCGCACTCTTGCTAAACCGTTTAGTTTCAATTTTAATCCAGTTATTTCGCAGAAACTTTGTGCTATCAGTGCGGCTTGATTGTATTTACGTTGTTTTTGTTTGCTAGCGTGAAGTGGGATAGGAACTACTATAGGCTGGCTATCTCGCTTCGGTGAATTTAACAACCATGCTTCCCCTAACCATTGACCCAAAGGACGAGCTATTTGGGGTTGATTTTCATATTTCATCGCTGCGATCGCTCGTTTCACTGGGCCACCATATTCCCCCCAGCCAAACACTGGTATAGGCTCTTGCCATAGAGAAATCGGGTCTTTACGTTGACATTTTTGCAGTTGTCTGGTGCAGTTCTGACAGAATTCTTGGGAAGTTGCGCGTTGGCATAGAGGGCAATGGGATTGGAGAAAAAGATTGAGTAAGCCTGTGAGATTTTTAATCCAAGGGTGCATTTAGAATTGTCCTTTGTCCTTTGTCCTTTGTCATTAGTCATTAGTCATTAGTCTTTGACCAATGACTTAACATACACGCGATCGCACCTTGTTGTTTCTACTCCTGTTGCTGGAGTGTAGCCATTGCTTTCATACAGCTTGACTGCTTCCACCAAAACGCTGGCGGTTTCAATCCAAATTTGCTGAAAACCACGCTTTGCGATCGCTGCTTCTAGCTGTTGTAACAAATATTTCCCTAATCCCAAACCCCTGATGCTGGGTAAAAGATACATTTTGCGGATTTCTACAGCCTTTTCACCCCGGTGTATGGGGTAGTATGCTCCAGTACCTACTAACTGACTTTGGTGTTCAATTACCCAAAACTCTCCCCCAGTAGCTAAATAACATTCCTCTACTCGCAGCACATCTTGGTCAGCACCCTTGGGTTCCCAAGCCAGACCGTATTCTGATAACACATAACTGATGACTTCAGCGGCTCTTGTGCGATCGCTTTTCACCCAATCACGAATTAAAAAATCTTGATAATAGTTTTTCATTACCATTTGCTGGTCAAGTTTACACAGAAAAATTTTCCGCATCTATATCCCAATTTACTCAGCAAATAGCTTTTTTGGCAGAGTCCATTTCAGGCTGTACTCTCAAGGCGTGAATTATGTCAGTGCTGAGAAAAGTCATCTTTAACAAAGAAATCGGCTCTACATCTACTTACATTATCAATGCACAACAAGGTATATTTTTGCCAACCATTACTGATTGACAAATTGTTTATGGCCTTAAATTAGATTTATTACATCAGCAGCTACATAAGCAGCAATGAGAGTATCGTTGCCCAAACCACCCCTCAAAAAATCATTACCACTTTTACCGTCGATGCGGTCATTACCCCCCTGACCATTAATCACATCATTTGAGTGGTCAAAGCCGCTGACATTGTTGGATAGGTCGTTAAGGAATGTGGCTGTGTTTTTGTTGAAGATTGTGTTTTGGGTGGAGTTGGCATTGAAGACATCAAAGCTGTCTGTGATGCTAGTTTGTCCATCAAATAAGATATTGCCCAACCCGACAGTGGCTCCAGTAGATTTGCTCAGGTTTTCCAGGTTTTACAGGGCAAAGTTTTCCAAGATAACTTTGCCAAACACCCCATCAAAGGTAATTTCCAGATTGCTGCCGTTTTGAGTGAGCAACATATTTTGGGCACTCAAGCCAGCACCTTGAAATTTGATGGTATCTACTTTCGTAATGACAGATGCTGTCGGGTTTGTTCCTTTACCTACACCACTGAAATCGGTGATGGTATCAGTGTTGTAATAGTTGTTGTAAACAAATAGATCCTTACCACCTCCACCAGTCACGGTGTTATCGCCTTCGTTAGCTGTAATGGTATCGTTACCTGCTTTACCGTTTATCGTATCCGCTAACTCACTGCCCACTAGGGTGTCATTACCGATGGTTCCAATGATATTTGCCATAAGTTTTACTTACCTAAATCGATTTTTTCAGTAACTTCAGTTCTCCAGTTGCTATTTGTGCTGTTCGAAAGCACAAATAACTGGGTTCAAGATTGACTTTTTCGGCATACTTTATCCATTACCCTTGAAGAAGAGTAATATTTCTCGAAGATTCACCATTTGATTGACTTGTACGTAGCACTGAATTTAACTATCTCAAACTATCTATAGGACTCCTATTTGATTTTTGAACAAGATTCAGTACACATCTATACCCTTCTTTTCTGTTCCCTATTTCCTGTTCCCTGTTCCCTACCTACGCAGATAATTTCAGGAATCAAATCGGATTACTATAAGTCGAATGGCACTTTCTTTAACTTCTCATCTTTGTGGTAGGTTAGTTCGCAAAGTGGTGTATTGAAGAGTTTTTTGAGTTATTTAATTAATAGTAAAT
The DNA here is from genome assembly GCF_015207245.1 of Nostoc cf. edaphicum LEGE 07299. Lineage (GTDB taxonomy): Bacteria > Cyanobacteriota > Cyanobacteriia > Cyanobacteriales > Nostocaceae > Nostoc > Nostoc edaphicum_B. The sequence continues at coordinate 51 of NZ_JADEXF010000482.1, read as the reverse complement.
AATATTGGTTTCTCTATTGGCGAGTTGCAAAATACCTCAAGTCTTTGTGTA
>NZ_JADEXF010000481.1 GCF_015207245.1 Nostoc cf. edaphicum LEGE 07299 | reverse complement strand
GTATAAGGTAAGAAGCTATCAGCTTGATTAGCAGCAGCTACTATTCCTAACATTCTTGTACGATCAAAAGTGTTCTTAGTTTTAGATACTATCCATTCTCGACAACTTTTAGCAGCTTGAATATCTGATTTCAATACACTATTTTGTGTATTTTTTAATAAAAGATTTTGCTTTTTAAAAAATGGATTTTGACATACAGACATTCTCAGAAATGTATCTAGAAACATATCTTAAAAAAGTTATATACAAATGTTTAGACTTCATTATTTCTAGCTGCTTTTTCAATTCAGAACAGTAGTTGTCCTAACATTTTTAGGACTTACGCATAAGTAACGGAAAATCGAACCACAGAGGCACAGAGAACACGGAGGAATAAGAGTTTGAACCGACTTTTGCAACCCTATCACATAAAACTGCCGACTTCAGCCGACTGACAAAACAAAGTGCGATCGCTTAGGCTATTGGGCATAGAGATAAAAATTTAAGTATAAAAATATGCTTAATACCCTCAACCCAATCACAGAAGACTTGGCAAGTCAAAGCTATCCCAATCCTCATTACTTACAAACACAGCGCCGCATTCGTTCACTTATAGACAAATATATTGCAGTCGAAAAACTACACGAGCGTCTGCAAGATTTACCGATACAGTTTGCCAATCCCCAACCGCGTCCCTGGAAACTCATTGACTGGCAAACGATTAACCGCAATCAAATTATTGGCTTAGACGCAGAGGTATTTTTATCTATATTGATCGGTGCGATGGATACAGAAGCTCCCATTCGCGGCTATACCCAAACAAGTCGGCAGTATTTGGAAAAATTGCATCCTCAGATGGCTCGGTTTGTTGGTGGAACTGTCGGTAAAGATGGCGAATTGCTGGAACTTGGTTTGTGGGAAAAGGAAGAACGTCAACATACATCCGCATTAATCAAAATCTACACCCAATTAACTGGCGAGAAAATTACCCCAAAACTTCGGACTGTTAGAAGCTATCTTCCCACAGATGACGCCAAGGAAGACTTATATCGCCACGGCTTACACCGCATTGCCACAGAATACGGTGCTACCTGTCTTTATATTTGGTTGATGGCTCATACCACTGACGCACTCCAGGATGTTCTAGAGGAACTAGCACAGGATGAAATCAACCATACAACCAAATTCTGGGGGTTTGGAGTCTGGGCTTTCCCTGATACTGGGTTGATGCAAATTGGACGCACGTTAATCAAAACGCGATACCTTCGGTGAGCTTCGCTAACGCCAAACTATCAGCGCAACAACCTCATGTGTACTCTCCGCCGCATGATGGGTACCCTTAACTGGAATGCTTGGTCATTAACCAACAAAACAACTCTCCTATTTACCTTCACTTACACAATGCATCGCTTGTGGAGTTGGAACAACACCCTCACACCAGAGTACTTACAAAATTTATTTGAAACTAATTAGTCAAAACAAAGGACAAATGACAAATGACAAGTGACAAATCAAAATTACCCATCGATTTAAACCCCCAAAAAATCCCCCAACATATCGCTGTTATCATGGATGGTAACGGCCGATGGGCAACCAGTCGAGGATTACCGCGCATTGCTGGACATCGCCAAGGAGCAAAAACGCTCAAAGAACTATTGCGTTGCTGCAAAGATTGGGGAATCAAAGCGTTGACAGCCTATGCTTTCTCAACAGAAAATTGGCAGCGTCCCGTTGAAGAAGTGGATTTTCTGATGCATTTGTTTGAGCGATTACTACACCGCGAGTTAGCTCAGATGCATCAAGAAGGAGTACGAATCTCGTTTATTGGAGATTTATCGGCTTTACCCAAGTCTCTACAGACAGAAATGGAGCGTTCAATGGCAGAGACATTGAACAATCAAGCAATCCACTTTACTGTTGCAGTCAACTATGGTAGCCGCAACGAAATTACCAGAGTTTGTCGTCAAGTAGCTCAACTGGTGGAACAGGGCAAACTCAGCGCCCAAGAAGTGAATGAAAGTCTTGTAGAACAACATCTCTATACAGCAGATACTCCAGAACCCGATTTGCTGATTCGTACTAGCGGTGAGATGCGATTGAGTAATTTTCTTTTGTGGCAAATGGCGTATACAGAGATGTATTTCACCGATATTCTTTGGCCAGATTTTAATCGAGAAGCATTTCATCAAGCTTTGTTGAGCTACCAAAATCGCGATCGCCGTTTTGGTCAAGTTAAAGCTTCATTATCAGCTTAGTGTACCAAACACCAGACATCACGTGAAGAAGGCAGAGGGCAATATTCCTTCTGCTTTCTGCCTTTCTTGATAAAGTAAAAGCACCCATATTACCACGATGGTATATGAGCGCTCACAAATAAAACATTATCGAGGATAATCTATCTGCTATGACAGACCGAAGTAACTATAAGAATAGCAGGCACTGGGTAAATAAACTGCAAGGGTAGTTACAAATGTTTTGTTAAAAATATTACTTACCGTCAATATGATGCTTGATTTAGGCAAAATCCAATCGATTGCGGAATCCTATTCTCCCCAAGAACTCTTCGCTGCCTTGGTTTGGCAGCGTCGTTTTAATGAGTTTGATGGTGAAGAGGTAATTACTGACCTTTCCAACCACAGAAATTTATGGTCAAGCTTTCTGTTCACAAAACCAATCTTTGCACCAGATGAAAACGGTTTAAGCTTTGGTGGTATGGTCGATACTCTACTTGCAATGGCAAACTATCGTCCCATGCCTGAAACCAGCATCATTCATTTCATTGCCTATCCTGCCGATACACTGTACATCCTTACAGAGAACCAAGACACAAAAGTGTCTGAGCTTTTAGACTTGGGCAAAAAATGGCGGGCTGACTCAGTAGAAGTAAGTGATGGCACGAATGAAGATTATGGTTTGCGCCTGAAACGCCGACTGAGAAATAGATTGGAAGGAGCGCTATGGGGTGAGGATGTTCAGCAAGATTGTGATGCGGTGGTTGTTTCTTATTGGTGGGATTGAATTCTTGAAGTATCTCAATTAGATAAATTGTGGGCTACGATATACTGTTTTCTTCCCTACAACCAAATCGAGCAGCGATCGCAGTCTCTTAATTCTTTTGAGTAAATTATTCTTTGGTAGCTATTGAGCCAAAACCTTCAGGTTAATACTTATATTCGTTATCACAAAATCAGACTTATTTAATTATTATTTTGTCAATATAGCAATCCAATTTTAGATTTAAACCGAGAAAATTTGGAAGGCTTATGAATCAAACATTCTACGGAACTTACTGTTCACAAAGCATTTAATATTTATACCGCTTTTTTGTGAAGCTGCATATATTTACCCCCCGGCTGTCGCCGTCCCCCCAAAGCATCGGAGGGACTACAGGGGGATCTTGTTATGTGCATCTTCGTAGAGAATTAGTATTACTCTAATAACTATCAGAAATACTAATATAACTTGCTGTTAATTCTTTCCAAAAATAGTATTCCTAGAATTCAATACTTACGATATAAGCTGATGTTCTGGTAAGTTAATTCAGAAAAAATCCTGATATTCAAAATTTAAAGTTAACAAGATTATCTTGCTAAAATACTTTAAATTTACTTATCAATCCATTTTAAAATCGCAATTAATTTTTGCAGTATTTTATAGGTGTTGGGAGTTATGATGGGAAAATATCTACTAGTTTCTGCTAGTGGGATGGGGTTTTTATGTTTAATTGCCGGGTTATCTCCTGTGCAAGCCCTTCCTAGCTTAGAAATTGCAGATAAAGATGTAGCTGTTAATCAAGATGATGGCAGTTATCAAAAAAATGATTCTCATCAAAGCGATTTAGCAAATAATATCTCCAGTAAATTGCTAATAGCTAATGAAAGTCCAAAAAAATTATCCCCAGTCAATAAACAGCAAAAAAATCAAGATTTAGGAGTAGATTCTGCTGTTAACTTTTGGCAGCTAATCACACCACAGTCTGCAAGTTCGTCTCCAACTTCATACAAACTTGCACAAGTAACATCCGTATCCCAATTGTCTGATGTACAGCCGACTGATTGGGCTTTTCAGGCACTCCAATCTTTAGTTGAGCGCTATGGTTGTATCGCAGGTTATCCCAATCAAACCTATCGCGGTAATCGGGCGATGACTCGCTATGAATTTGCTGCTGGCTTAAATGCTTGTTTAGACCGAATCAACGAACTGATTGCGACTGCAACTGGTGATTTGGTCAAGAAAGAAGATTTAGCCACCTTGCAGAAACTACAAGAACAATTTGCGGCGGAATTAGCAACATTGCGGGGTCGAGTCGATGCTGTAGAAGCTCGCACAGCAGAACTA
>NZ_JADEXF010000480.1 GCF_015207245.1 Nostoc cf. edaphicum LEGE 07299 | reverse complement strand
GTATTAAATACTTGTTACTACTCAGCACTCAGCACTCAGCACTCAGCACTCAGCACTTAAAAATGAATTGGGTTAAGTTAGATTTATCTTGTCAAAAGAGAAATTATTATGTCTTCTGCTCAAGATTTAGGAATAATTTTAGAAGACACACCAGAAGATGTTATATTTCCTCCTGGTGATTTATACAGTGATGAACCACCTTTGGAAACAGAACTTCACTTGCGGCAAATACTGCTGTTGATTCAGTGTTTGGAATGGTTGTGGCAGGAGCGTCAAGATTTCTACGCTTGCGGTAACATGACGATTTATTACAGTCCGCGTCAACGCAAGTCTGAGCAATTTAGAGGCCCCGACTTCTTTGTAGTTTTAAATACCCAACGCAAAATACGTAAAAGCTGGGTAGTTTGGGAAGAAGATGGCAAATACCCAAATGTGATTGTAGAGATTCTTTCTGACAAAACAGCTGCTACTGATAGAGGGTTGAAAAAGGAAATCTATCAAGATATTTGGCGGACTCCTGATTATTTTTGGTTTGATCCAGTAAGTTTAGAATTTAAAGGATTTCATTTATTAGATGGTCGTTATCAAGAACTGCAAGCAAATGAAGCTGGTTGGTTATGGAGTCAGCAATTGCAGTTATATTTGGGAGTTTATCAATCGAAGTTGCGCTTTTTCAATCCCGATAAACAACTGACGCCCACACCAGAAGAAGTAGCACACCAAGAACAGCAACAGCGTCAACAAGCCGAGCAACAACGCGAACAAGCCGAGCAACAACTTGCTCAAATGGAGTCCATGCTTGCTCGTTATCGGGAAAGATTTGGTGAATTACCAGAGTAATACCATTTTAGATTTTGGATTTGTAATTGCCTTGGTGCGTCTGGCTTGGTGTGAATCCATCTGCCGCAATCATTTTTTGAATTGGTATAATTCATTACAAAGGAGAACACGGCAATGAGAAAATTAAAACTTCAAGTACAAATGACCGTTGACGGATACATTGCCGATTACATCCATCCGCCAACTTCCGCATCAGTCAGAGGTTTCTCTAACTTACTGTATTCTGTTTGAGCCGCCCGCAATACGTGTTTCATCTGCACTGGTTCCCCGGCATCGGCAGCCAAAAAAGCGGCATTTAAAGCTATGTTACGGATATTACCCCCAGCGACATTGAGCCGTGCTAGTTGCAGAGCATCTAAATCTGCGGTTGGGGTTTCGGCTGGAAAGACGCGTCGCCAAATCTCGGCTCGTTGTGTTGTATCAGGGAAGGGGAACTGCACCACAAAGCGAATCCGCCGCAGGAAAGCTGTATCAATTGCACTCTTCAAGTTCGTAGTCAAGACAGCTAAACCTGGGTAACTTTCCATCCGTTGCAATAGATAGCTAACTTCTATATTGGCATAGCGATCGCGCGCATCTTTGACTTCACTCCGTTTACCAAATAAAGCGTCAGCTTCATCAAATAACAAAATCACTCCACCTTGTTCTGCGGCATCAAATACTCGGCGCAAATTCTTCTCTGTCTCGCCAATATATTTGCTGACTACTGATGATAGGTCAATACGATAGAGGTCGAGGCGTAATTTATGGGCCAGTACTTCTGCTCCCAAGGTTTTACCAGTGCCGCTACTACCTGCAAATAGAGCGCTGATTCCCAATCCCCTAGCACTCTTGCCCCCAAAACCCCAATTGTTATATACAGTACTACGTTGGCGCACGTGAGCCGCGATTTCCCGGAGAACTTGTTTCTGTGCATCTGGCAATACTAAGTCATCCCAATCACCAGATGGCTCAATCCGTTGGGCGAGTTCATCTAAGCGCGGACGTGCTTGCACGCGGCAGGCATCCCATAAAATGCTAGTGATATCGCTTTCTGGTGTTTGTGCCAACTGTCCTGCGGCTTCTGCACAAGCAGCGCGAATGGTTGCAGCACTGAGGTTAAACTGATTTACTAAGGTTTTGACTTGCCCATTCATTTGCGATGCACTCGCTCCTAATGCATCTTGCCAAACTGCACCTTGTTCTTTGCTAGTTGGTTGATGTACGTCAAAATTAACTACTAGGCGTTGTGATAAGCCGATCCGTTCCCGACTTGTAACTATTAAAAAGCCCTTTGTGCGTTCGATGAAACGAGCGATCGCATTCAGCCGCGCTGTATCATTAGTATCCAATTCGTTGCAATCTATCAGTAAGGCACTCTTACTTAAAATCGTCTCACGAGTCCACAGGCGGATGAGATTATCCAACTCGCTTGGTGCTAAAGGAATGACTTGTGCAGGCATTACCCACAAGCTTAAACCCTGAAGTTGACAAATTGTGGCGGCAATGTCACGTTTACTAGCAGTTTCACCACCAGATAACTGGACGATTGGCAAGCTATTAACCTTGTAAGCCTGTGACCAAACTGCTGCGATTCGCTCTGCTAAATCTTGGTGCGAAGGTACTAAATCGCTAACCTCTTGTAATGGCTCAATGATACCAGCTAGCCGTTCGTCAAGATATTGAATCCCCGTGAGATAATGTAAAATCCGCTCGTCAATTCTCAAGGGACTAAGAGTTAGGGAATGACCATCACCAATTTGAATTAACCGCCAATAACGTAAGGGAGCATTTGGAGCGATCGCATCCCAGTGGACGTTAGGTAAAGCTGCCAAAGCTAAACCCAAAGTTGGGTAAGCTCGTTGTGAATCGTCGTGAACTATAGCACACAATTTGGCAAAATCCCCATTTAATTCCATACCTGCACACAACAGCAACAAATCGCGTTCAAAGGATGAGAGGTTAAACATTTTGCAGATTCTCTCTAATGCCGATGGTGCAGGCATAGCAGCAGCGGCTTCCTGTAACGCCTGCTGTAAATGCTCTTGGTTGTTCTCTTCAGGTTGATTTTGCTCTTTTGCCGTGTGATTTTCCAAAATCCCACGCACCACGGCTAGGGCTGCTGATAGATAGCGGTAGTTTGCCTGATCCCAATTGTGATTAATTGTCGTAGCATTCATAAAATTGTCACCTGCGGCGAATCATATTCCCCTAACTGATTTTTGTGAAGTGGACTTTCAGCGCCATCTACCCGCGCCCGGACAATATAAGTTCCTGGTTTGACATTTTTGACCGGAATCGCGATCGCATCAGTGTCTTGAGTCGGTGGTGTAACCAAGAAAGAATAACCTACCGGATTATCATCTGATACCTCATTGAGTAGCAAAACTACCCGCTGTGCCTTACCTACTTTCGGCTGGAATTTAACGGTAATTTCTGCTGTGCGTAAATTCTCACCGCTATTTTCTACTTGAGTGACGAATGCTGTAATTGTTGGATGTAAGACAAAAGCCGCCACGTTTGATTCAACTAGATGATTCGTTTGACCTACATTGCCCATTGTTAAATGTACAACTTGGACACCCTGTATGCTTGCGTATAAATCTGACGGGACTAACAAGCTAATTTGCGTTTCTTTTACTTCTTGAGGTACTAGTAATGTTTCCGTATTACCGAAACGAACTCGTGTGATCTCACCGCGTAAACGTTTACCACGAATTACTAATGTTGTACCTGCAACAATCATTTGTTCGGCTTTGGCTGGAGCTATAACTTGCTCTATATTCGGTTGAGACAAGGGCATCATGTAAAAACTTTCAGACTTGTCATTGCTACTCTCAATCAATACCATTGATGCCAGATAAGTAGCTGAAGGTCGATAGTGTGTTTGTAAAGCAGACCATAACTTAGAAGTTTCTTCCATGTTAAAAAACTCTGGAGTCAATTTTATCTGCCCAATTTGTTCAGCTAAATCGGATACAGACACACTTGCTACAGCTTGCGAAAAAGCACTTGAGGTATTGGTTGTAGATGCATTTATCAAAGTATTTTCAATAATATCAGATGTGATAGCTGGTGTTTTGTGTAATAAATGCATTGCATAGCCCAGTAAAAGCTCTGCCTGAAAATCCTTGGCTCCGTAGGCTGTTAGTAAGTAATGGAGATCGAGAGCTAGTGGTGGAGTTGGAGAGCGTGGGTTTCCATTAATCCGTGAGTGCCTGCTCCGAAATTCTTGAGATACCCAATCGACATTGCGGTTCTGCGTCACTTGATAGAGAAAAAGGTTGATTTGGGCACGCTCGTCAGCTTCAACTGAAATTCGATCGGGCGGTAGGGCAGTTACAATCACATCACCAACACTAGCAGCGATCGGATCGCTGACTAAACCATTTTCCAGCAAGACTTTTAGTACTGCTGTCACTGCGGCTATAGAGAGCACATTACTCATCCTGATTCCTCATGGCAATAGCACATATTAATCATGTACGCCAGAGTACATTAAT
>NZ_JADEXF010000479.1 GCF_015207245.1 Nostoc cf. edaphicum LEGE 07299 | reverse complement strand
GCCCAATGCCCAATGCCCCATGCCCTATGCCCAATCCTTACGGCAAATTTTCTCGCAGTAATGCTCGAAAGCCTGCTTGTTGAAAATGCTCATCAGCGGTCAGTGCTTCAGTGATGCCGCTATATTGCATGACAATAAAAGAAACGCAATCGACAAATCCCCATTCTTTCTCTGTTCGTTCTCGATATAGCTCGAAAGCACGTTCGTAGAGTTCTTGGGAAAGGGGGACAATTTCTACTTTGGAGTCTGCTACTAGAGAATTTAATAATATGATTGCCGCCTGACGATAAGGTTGTTGGGATAAGGCATTGCCAATTTCCAACATCACCGCCTGTGTTGTCACCAAACGAGTTTCTGCTGCTTGCAACATTTTAGCCAGATGTAAGGCTCGGTCATGCAAGCGATCGCTCGGTGCAGATAAGGCAATGGCAAATGATGTATCAAGAAAGACTTCAGAATGCATGAAAAGTTTATTTACTGTACAAATATTTATCTATATTGGCAGACCAGTCAGGCGGGCCTTCGAGGTTGAGCGATCGCGCCGTTTGCAAAAATGATACCGTTTCATGTTCGCTTGGCGGTAAAATTTCAATACTGATTCGCACGCGGGTATTGATTGGCAGTGCGACCGGTTCAGCTGGATAGAACACTTTGCCATTAAACACATCTGTGATTTTTTCTACCATTTTCCTTACAAAGTTCTTCTAGTCTATCCTAAGCTGGTTGTGATGATACGGGTAGGGTAGACGACCCTATAAGTAGTGAAGATACGTATACTTCTTTTACAAATTATCTCAATGTTTCAAAATTGCCTAAACTACCAACTGAATCACACCCCACTGTCCATTTGTCAACCAAGAAGAGTCAGATTTTGCTACTTTCTCAATAACTTCTGGTTTTAAACCAACTGCTACTTCTGACTTGAGGGTGCGTAAAGCTACCATTGGCACGGGTAGGTAGCAAACTATATCTGCAATGTTGGTGGTAAAATCCCAGTGGCGATCGCCTAATAATCGGCGATAATTAGCATCTCCTTTAACTATAACCAAACTCGCATTGGCTAACTCATTTTTGAGGTAGTTGGGTATTTCCCAAAAGGCTAAAGGCGATGTCCAAAAGTAATCTTCAGATAGTATTAAACGCCCTGATGCAATATTGTCTTGTAGTCTTTGGGTAAAGGATGTAAGTTGTTGATTTCCAGTAGCGGCTAAAAAACTTATTGTGTCATGTACATCCTTAATCATGGCATCAGATACAAAAGTTGGATGTGGCTTTAAGTGTAGGTAAACCCTATCAGCCAGTCCGCTACTTAACAAAAAATCTACTAAAAATAAATCACAAACAAGTTCAAAACCAGCATTATCTACAACAAAATCAATCCGTCCCCCTTGAGAGTTGGTTAACAATTCCGTGACTTGGGAGGCATCATTTACTAAGATATGAGCTAGTTGGGTTTGAATATCAAAACGACTGCGATCACTCTCGGATGCTGACCATAAACTCAAGTCAACTCGATTTCCCCATAAAGCAAAATATAACAATGCTATTAAAGCTGCTTGATTTGATTCTCCCTTCAGTTGGGACTTATTTAACCAATTGTTCGCCTGACCACACAGTAGAATAATCGAATCCAGAGATACTTCTAAACTTTGAGACTTTTGCAACTCAAATGGATCGACACCTTGCGATACACCAGGGCGAAAATAATTAGTAATTTCTAGAATCAACCGAAAAAAATAAGTTTCGGCAAAAAACCAAGGAACATCTAGCCAACGCTGACCTTTGTATAATTCTAAATATGTATTCCAGGCTAAAAAATCTACAGCAGTCTTATTTAAAAGAGGTTGCACATATCCTGCTGGCAATTCTGTAGCCAGATTTTCTAAGCTGGTATTAATTTCAGAAGAGAAATTATTTTCAGCGATAACTTTGCGAGCGATCGCAGGCATTCGTTGAGTAACTGTATACTCAGTAAAAGAACCAACTTCTGACCCCAAAAGAGACGGTGGTATGGGTAATTTGGGGATATAGGATATATTCGCCACCAAATTTTCTTATCCTCATGTTTTCAGTTATTTTAACCCTGTGTGCGACTTTCTCTCAAACTTAATCAACTCAACAGCAGGATAAATCAACGATGGCTACAAATAAAAAATTTAAGAAAGTTATAAAATCTCTTCAATAAAGCGGAATTAGATTTATCCATTTTCAAATGCTTTTCAGACTAAACTTTAACCTTACTCCTCTTTTATTACGAGAGTATAATCCGTAATACTTATGGGATCTGACCTTTCACGGTATCTAAAAACCTCTCTCTAAATCTCTCTCCTAAAAGGAGAGAGACTTTAAATTTTCCCCCTTCCCTTGTAGGGAAGGGGGTTAGGGGGTTAGGTTTTTTGTGGCTTTTCCACATAACGTGAAAAGTCAGTTATGGGATAAGGGTTTTAGCAAATCCTTTATTTCAAGCATCCTGTTAGAAAAGAAAGCTTCAAATTCTCCTTTGTCTAAAGTTAAAAAATTGGCTCTTATTTTTCTTTTTTGAGAGTGATTAAAAAGGATTAAGTTGAGACCAATGACTCCAAAACGCAGTAATTCTTAAAGAATAAGATTGTATTTGCTCACCATTTATACTCCAATTTTGATCTTTCGTAACGATTTGAATATTTTCAGTATAACTTCTAATAAAACGCTAAATTTGTCTGTAATTTTTATTAGAATTTTAGAGTAAAGAACTAAGAAAATACTAGTTAATTAGCTAGGCAAACACTAGTTAGTTAACTCGTGAGGAATAAATAAAAATTATGAAGTTTTTAAAGACATTTTTTGCTACGGTTGCATTAATTGCTGCTTCAGTTGGCCCTGCCTTTGCTGATACTACCAGTGTTCAAATTATAGATGCAGTCTATGGTGGTAACGGTTGCCCCGAAAACTCTGCTGCTGTAGGAATTAGCCCTGATGGTCAAGAGCTAACCATTCTATTTGATAGCTTTATAGCCCTAGCTAATAACCAAGCACAAAGCCGTAAAAGCTGTAATTTGAACATTGGCATCCGAGTACCCCAAGGTTTTCAAATTTCCCTTTATGATGCTGATTATCGAGGCTATGTTGCTGCTGCAACCACTGGGACGCTACGAGCAGAGTACTTTTTTGCTGGGAGTCGCGGACCGGTTTTTACTCGGACTTTGATCGGTGGAACTGACTATTTCGTTCGAGATAGTTTGGCAACCGTAGCTAATGTTTGGTCGGCTTGTGGTGATAGTGTAAATATGCGGGTAAATGCTTCGATGCGCGCTAGTGGTGTCGGGATGGCCACCGTTGACTCTTTTGATCTTGCTCACCGTGGCTTAGTTTATCACCTCAGATATCGCCGCTGCGTTTAACTAACTACTAATTCGTGATTTTCAAACGTTTCACCATACCAATTAGTAGAATGCTAAATAGACAATGCTGTAGAAGCACATCCATACTGTACTTCTACAGCGTGATTTAAATAGATTTGGGAGATGCAGAGATTGATTTCAGCACTCCAGACGACTTAGTTCTGCTGTAAATCCGTTAGGAACTTGATAAACCTAAATTATCTATTGTGAATCATTAATATCGCCAAATGATGTCATCTGTAACTCGACTGCGTTGACGTAACTTCGATCGTTCAAAACTTCCGCTGATAACTTATTAGCCCTGATAGCAGCTTGAACCACATCTTTCGCAGTCAAGTATCCGGTTTGGTATTTGAATAACAAAGTGCCTCCACTGGGAATACCCTGCTCTTTTAAATAACCTTGATAAGCTAGAAAGGCAATATTAAAGGGTTGCAGATATTTAGTATCTGTAGAATTTTTACGTGAAGTATTAGAGTTGATATTTGTATTTCTTTGTCCATCATTATTGTTAGTATTAACTGTTTGAGCGCTAGAAATTGCAGGGATCAAAACTATAGAAGTAATGATAAGTACAGAATTGAGCAAGCTTGTGAATTTCATGATTTTATCCTTGGTAGAGATTAATTAGTATTTTCAAGTAATATATTCTTGTTTCTTAGCAATTTTAAGCTCTTGTGATTAGATCATTATATTTATTGATTTATCAATCATAAACTCGAATAAAATAATCCCCTCAAAGCTTAAGATATAAACTTTTAAGCGAATTACCATAGCGACAAAATGGACTATTTTGTAAACAAAAGGGTAATTGATAAAATGATATAAGCTACACCTCAAAAGCCCAGAAGTAACTTAGCTCATTCAAAATTACTAAAACCCATCATGTAATAGGCAATAAAAGCAGTATCAAAAGGTTTGAGATAATTGGGATTTGTGGAATAGCTA
>NZ_JADEXF010000478.1 GCF_015207245.1 Nostoc cf. edaphicum LEGE 07299 | reverse complement strand
GATTTAGCCAGACAACCCTTTTATCGTTGGCTAGATCGCTACTTTTTGCTATTGCAAATACCCTTCGGGTTGCTGCTTTATGCTTTAGGAGGATGGTCTTTTGTATTCTACGGAGTGTTTCTCAGATGTGTCTTGCTTTGGCACTCAACCTGGTTTGTGAACTCAGCATCACATTTGTGGGGTTATCGCACCTTTGATGCTGATGATGGCGCTCGTAATCTTTGGTGGGTATCCATCGTCACCTATGGAGAAGGATGGCACAATAACCATCATACTTATCCCCACATGGCGAAATCTGGGTTGTCTTGGTGGGAGATTGATATTACTTGGTGGAGCATTCTAGTTTTGCAGACTTTGGGTTTAGCTAAAAAAGTTGTCTCGCGTCCCCCTCAAGGTGCAACTCACGGCTAAATTGCAACTAAATTATCATGAATTTGTTATGCCGATTGCTTCCCGTAGTCGGCTTAATAAAATGTTAAGCATTTTAATTGCATATTTATATCATGATAAATACTTCTAGGTTTCGTCAGGCTATCCTACTAGCTGTTATCACACTCAACCTCATTTCTACTTGGCTACACTATATAGACAATGCATTATTTTTGAGTCAATATCCTGGCCCGGCGTGGTTCACTTCTGTTGCAGTAATTAGTACTGTAATTGTGATGACTCCAGTAGGAATATTGGGATATTGGTTTTACACCCAAGGTATGTTTTGGTTGGCGTACTTTTTATTAGCCTTATACTCAATCACTAGTATCTCCAGTCCAGTCCATTATCTCTTCCCGATGGTTGCTCCTATGTCTTTGAAAATGCATAGTCTAATTTGGCTGGATGGATTTATGGGGCTATTACTGATAGGTTTCTTGCTGTGGTCTAGTTTTGTATTAAAAGAGTGGCGTAGTATACAATCTGCAAATTGATTTAACATATATATACATATATAATAACTGAAATCGCCGCTCATTCTGTTAACTCTAATTGAACAAAATATTTTACTAGCTATTTCACGGTAAAATCTAACGGATTAAATCACTGTAGTGCATCAAGTGTGAAAACTGACAGTATTTTTTATCGCCTTTTTCAAGAACTTCCTGGCATATTTTTTGAATTAATTGGCAATTCACCCCAAACGGCAGAGACTTATCAATTCTCCTCAATTGAAATCAAGCAAACTGCATTCCGTATAGATTGTTTTTTGTGCCAACACAAGGAGAAGAAAATCCGATTTATTTTGTTGAAGTCCAGTTTCAAACTGACACAGAAATTTATTCACGCTTATTTTCAGAAATTTCTTTATACTTACGCCAAAATAAACCGAAAAATTCTTGGCGAGGAGTAGTTATATATCCCAATCGCAGTTTAGATACAGCAGATATCAAGAATTACAGTGAATTTTTCACTAGCCAGCGCATCAGTCGCATTTACCTTAATTAATTAGGTGAAACTGCATCATTGCCAGTTAGAATTGCTACGATGAAATTAGTGGTCGATGAAGAGGAGACAGCAATTCTAGCTGCTAGGCAGTTAATAGAGAGAACCCAGCAAGAAATCAACGTCGAACCACAACAGCGGCAGCTACTAGAATTAATAGAGACAATTTTGGTTTATAAGTTTCCGACAATAAGTCGAGAGGAGATTGAAGGTATGTTTGGGCTAAGTGATTTGAAAAAAACACGAGTTTATCAAGAAGGCAAGCAAGAAGGTAAGCAAGAAGGCAAAGAGGAAGGAGCGCGTGAAGCAAAGTTTAGAATGATACCTTTGTTGTTGAGATTGGGATTGAGTTTTGAAGAAACTGCGAAAGAGCTAGATTTGAGTCTAGAAGAAATTCAGCAAGAAATGCAAAAACAGCCTTCAAGTCAGGATACGTAACCTACAATTACAGCAAATTCGAAATTCATGAGTCAAAATTTAGAAGTAAAATAGGCTTTATACCTGGCTTTGGGACTTAGCTTGTGTACTTCAATAACTTTAAATTCGCTGTATGCTTGATTGCGGATTTACCTACATATTCTTACTATTTACCATTCCCATAGTTTTTAATTTTTTCTATGATTTCGCTCTGTCCTATTCTTCAAGCTAGACTTTCCCAACCCTTAAAGATTGGCTCCTTTGAGGTAAAAAGTCGGGTTCTCCAGTCGCCTTTATCTGGAGTGACAGATATGGTATTTCGCCGTCTCGTGCGTCGCTATGCCCCAGATTCGATGATGTATACCGAAATGGTGAATGCTACGGGGTTGCATTATGTCAAGCAGTTACCCAAAATCATGGAGGTAGATCCCAATGAACGCCCAATTAGCATTCAACTATTTGATTGCCGTCCAGATTTCCTCGCAGAAGCAGCAATAAAAGCAGTTGCCGAAGGTGCTGATACTGTTGATATTAATATGGGTTGTCCGGTTAATAAAATCACTAAAAATGGTGGCGGTTCTTCATTGTTGCGGCAACCAGAAGTAGCAGAAGCAATTGTGCGGGAAGTGGTAAAAGCTGTTGATGTCCCTGTCACCGTAAAAACCCGTATTGGCTGGAATGACAATGAAATTACTATTCTCGACTTTGCCAAGCGGATGGAAGATGCCGGGGCGAAAATGATTACGGTACATGGACGAACCCGCGCTCAAGGGTACAATGGCAATGCCCGTTGGGAATGGATTACCCGTGTAAAAGAAGTGCTTTCTATCCCAGTGATTGGGAATGGAGATATTTTTTCCGTTGAAGCGGCAGTGAAATGTTTAGAACAAACTGGCGCTGATGGCGTCATGTGTTCCCGTGGGACTTTGGGTTATCCGTTTTTGGTGGGAGAAATCGATCATTTTCTGAAAACTGGAGAAATATTACCATCACCAACCCCAATTCAGCGTTTGGAATGTGCAAGAGATCATTTACAAGCTTTATGGGAATATAAAGGCGATCGCGGTGTACGTCAAGCCCGTAAGCACATGACTTGGTATGCTAAAGGTTTCGTTGGTGCTGCCGAACTCCGAGGACAGCTAAGTTTAGTTGAAAGAGTAGATCAGGGTTTGGCAATGATTGACCAAGCAATTGAAAAATTAGCAAATGGTTATGAACTAGAGGAAGAAGCAGAAGGTAGTTTGGTAATGCTTTAAAAAGTTGATTTGCTCGCTAGCTTGGGGTGATATTGCTGGTTGCTAAAAGTGAGGCGATCGCTTGAATACCACTATTTCAGTTAGGGTTTAAATCTCCTTATGTAACTCTTTTGAATTTTGAATGTTTAACTAGCCCAAATGGAGGCTCACAATGTTAGTTTCCAAACACAATGATGTTGTAACCGTCCCCGAAATTCTCTCATTAGAAGACTTCATGGCAAATCCTCCAGAGGGGATGGAGTGGGTAGACGAGCGACTAGTAGAAAAAATAGGAATGACATTAAAACATAGTGAAATTCAATTGAATATTGGTTTTTACTGGAGAAGTTATATTAACTCCAATCAACAAGGTGGGAAAGTTTACACTGAAGTACCTTGTCGTACATATAAACAGGGTCGTCGTCCTGATGTAGCTTATCTAACGCCTGAGTTAGTAACTGAGTTTGGTAATGTTCCTACTTTGCCACAAAGTTTCCCGTTGATTGCTGAGATAGTTTCACCCACCGATTTAGCTGAAGAATTATTTCTCAAAGCCCAGGAGTATTTACAGTCCGGTTGCGAGGAAATTTGGCTAGTGTTTCCTGAAAGTCGATTAGTTTTTGTAATGACTGATAATCAGGTTTTGGGGTTTAAATCTGGTGATGTGGTTAGTACTCAAAAAGTATTACTCGGTTTTAATGTAGCTGTAGACGAATTGTTGACTTGAAAATGAATTAGTATTTACGCAAAAATTGCCAAAAAGTCTAATTTATCGAACCGCCAAGACATCAAAAATGCCAACAATCCCTAATAGAGACTTTAGTTAATTGCAATCCCCGTGAAAAATTTTTCACGGGGTCAGTTTAGACTTGATAGCGGCGATCGCCCTCAAAGATGAAAAATTTTTCAAGCTCCACTTTCCATTGGGTCGTCGCGTCCGATACCAAGCGATCGCAATTGAGCTTTGACATTTTCCCAGCCTTGACCGCAGTAGTAATATTTTTTATCCCGAACGTTGGCTATATAGAATCCTGACTTGCCACCATTTATCCGAAATAGTTCTGCTACAACGTTCATCCTGGTTAGCCCGTTTTCTTTGAGGGTTGAGTCTAAATCAGTAGGAATGCCACGAGCATTGTAGAAAACTTCGCCGCCGTGGAAAAACCACTTCGTTCCCTCGCGCTCGTAGATTTGAAGGTGGATAGGTGCGTGCATCTTAACCATTGCTATAAAATAGTAATAGAA
>NZ_JADEXF010000477.1 GCF_015207245.1 Nostoc cf. edaphicum LEGE 07299 | reverse complement strand
TGGTAACAGAGCGGGTGGTGAGCGGAATCTGCCGTACCATTTCGTGGAAGCAAGCTTCGTGCAGCGTCTTGTAGAAAAGTGTAGAAGTGTGGGCTACGCCTACGCACCTCATGGCGTATCTTAAAGCAAATTTCAATCGACAATTTCTGACGATATCGTTTTTTGTCGTTTACATCAGAAAATACGGCTTTATAAATTACGAATTATAAATTATAAAAATATGCAAGATATTGGGTCAAGCTCTTCAAATCTTGACTCTACGCAATGATCTTCAGTTTTGACATTGCCAACTTGGTCTAGACTATTCCCGTCTAGGAATTTGCTTCGTTCTATTAGGGCTTGGTATCCAACTTGTTCCCAACAACAACGCACAACTAGTCAATTAGTTTTCGAGCATTTACTTTGGCCGCTGGATGTAGTTAACGTTTGCCCACATCACCAGGAAAAGTTGAGTCAAAAGTGTTCTCATTGCTGTCAGACAGACTGTGTTTTGGCTTGGCGATCGCGGGCAGGATACTGCTCTAAACGCTTGAAGTGGCTTGGAATGTTATACAATGGCAATTTGGGCAAATGCTAACTTAAATTTGCTTCTATCCATCGAGCAATCATTTCTTCTATGCTTTTCCTTGCCTTCCTCTCCCTCTCCGTTGTGCGACAATTGACAAGCATTAGCTGTCCTTTGAGAACAATAAGTATACATAAATTGACCTTTTTGGACAACTAGTGCTTGTTGTCGCAAACAGGTTTTGAGTAGCTAGATTTTAATAATGGAGTTAAGCGGATTCGAACCGCTGACCCCCTCAATGCCATTGAGGTGCGCTACCAACTGCGCTATAACCCCAGAACTTCTAATAGGTAAGCTTTTTAAACTTACTAATTAGTTTTATAAATTTTATTATTAGCTTAATTATTATGCAAGTTTATGCAAGTTAAGTCAAGACAACTATATTAAGTTATGTACCGTTTCCCGGTCTGCTTAGGTACACTTGAGAGATTGGTTGTACTATTGTACCCAAATACAAATGAAGACATACTCACTCGATTTAAGTCGATAAGTATCTAATATTGCGACATTACTTTGTAAGGGGTTATCCCGAATTAGCTACGACACAAATTAGTTAAAGACCGACATTAATTTGTGAATGTACACCTCTATATTATCCTACTTTTAAAGTGGCTCAGGTCGGAGTTGAACCAACGACCCCAGGCTTATGAGTCCCGTGCTCTAACCAACTGAGCTACTGAGCCATGTCTTTCCAAATCATTCACTAATATAGCATACAAAATTGCATAAGACTAGCCCTTTTGGAATTTTGTTATAACTTCCATCCCTATTGAGTCAATGGAAAGTATAAGAGGGAGCTTCCCTCCCTCTTCTAACAAGGCAATAATTTAGTTACAGACAGCCAAGAATTATAGGCGTTCCGGTAACATAGCTATTGGGTTAACAGCACCCTTACCTGATCGATGGATTTCAAAGTGGGTGTGTGGACCAGTACTGTGACCAGTGCTACCCATTAAAGCAATTGTTTCTCCCTGATTTACTGCCTGACCAGGTTGCACCAGAATCTTGCTGTTATGAGCATAGCGAGTAGTGCTGCCATCAGGATGGCGGATTTCGACGAGGTTGCCGTAGCCACCATTGTTCCAGCCAGCTTTTAGTATCGTCCCCTCAGCTGAAGCGACAACTGGCGTGCCAGTGGAGTTAGCAACGTCAATTCCTTTGTGCATTCTACCCCAGCGCCAACCATAGCCAGAAGTAAGGGTACCCTTTGCTGGCCAGGTGTAAGCTAATGTTGAGGAAGATGGAGGAGGTGTAAGTTCGTCAATGGGTCTGGGAAGATATTGATCCACTGCTGCCAAAGGCGGTAATACCTGTGGAGAAACTGTGGTTCCTCGCATCTTTCCTAAGGAGTCAGAGGCATTTACTTTTCCAGGAGGCGTTGCCACCCTTGTGGCAGATTGAGTCCGAGAGGGAGTCCACTGGCTAGCAGAACCTAGATTAGGCAAGAATTCTGGGTTTACTGCTTCGGCAGGTCGTACAGTAGTACGGAATTGTGACTTAATTGGCTGAACGCTATAGTTAGCCCGAATCGGTGTTGGAACTGGAATTGGTATTGCTACAACATTATTGGGTCTAGATGCAGGGTTAGGTACACTAAAATTATTGGGCGTAGAAGTAGGAGTGACCATAGCAGCATTATTTGCTTCAATCGCTGCTGCTGGCACAACTAAATTACCAGACTGTTGAGCGCGATATTTCTGCTGTAACCTCTGGATTTCCGCTTGTAAGCCCCGCAAACGGTCATTATTGTTATTGTTTCCCCTTGCTACCCTATTTGCTGGTGTCTTAGGCTGTTGAATTTCGGCAAAAGGTTGTGGCACTGGAATGTCACCACCGACGCCATAAGATTTAGCTGTAGGGGGGGCAGTTTCTAAGTCGGTCGCACTATTTGCCTGAATCTGTACAGTTACCGGTGTAGGGACGGCAACGCTACTGTTGTCGGCAATAGTTGGTGATGGTGAACTAGGTAGATATGAGTTAGCACTACCAATATTCAAAGGGGAGTTAGCTACCTTTGGAGTTTTGCTAGACTCTACAAAAGTGGGCTGACTTGCTACAGTTGCCTCAACTTGAACAGCAGGAATTTGAACAGCAGGAGTTTGAACAGCAGGAATAACTAGTTTTTGACTAATTCGCAGTTCATTGGGATTATTGAGGTTATTTGCTTTAACTAGTTCTGATACTGAGGTGTTGTATCTGCTGGCGATCGCTGCTAGTGTATCTCCAGGTTTAACTTCGTAAGCTGTATGTGTTGAGGAGGCAATCACTATTGGCGCTGCTGGTACAGATGCACTTGTCTGTGTCTTCTGTTTTAACCTCGATATCAGGTTCGCTTGGCTTGCATCGCTAGAACTGTCTAACTGGGATGGTAATGCAGTCTTCTCAACTACAATTGTCGGCTGCGCCAATGCTATATCAGCTTGTGATAAATTTTTGGTCTCTCCAGACTGCAACTGCGCCAGACTCTTTCTTAAACGGTTCGATTTTTCTTGTAAGCGATTTAGTGCGAACTCTTGTTGCGCCTTAAGTTGTGCATTTATTTCACTGTTGACTGCGGTTGAGGTTGCCACTGTTTGTGGCTGGGCAGTTAGTGATGCGTTTGTACTATCAACACTATCAG
This sequence comes from Nostoc cf. edaphicum LEGE 07299, assembly GCF_015207245.1. Taxonomy (GTDB): domain Bacteria; phylum Cyanobacteriota; class Cyanobacteriia; order Cyanobacteriales; family Nostocaceae; genus Nostoc; species Nostoc edaphicum_B. The sequence goes on along the minus strand of NZ_JADEXF010000477.1, from coordinate 1,159 downwards.
GACTATAGTCAGACAGATTATTGACTGTTGGAAAACTAGTTTCGGCTAAGGTATTGTTCAATCCCTGTGCCACTTGGGGCTTCAGGTAGGTGGAATTTTTATAACCTGCGTTTGTTTGAGAAAACGTGTTTGATGCAGGAACTTGCAAAGATATTCCACTTGCTGCGACTTGCCATTTAGCTTCAAGCCCAGGCACTTGTGAGACTGCCGTTGGTTCCACGATTACAGGATTTTCCGGCACGCTCGCTGCTGAGACTGCTTGGGACTCCAGCTTAGTGGAGGCGAATTTCACCTCGGTGTCAGGAACAGCAGGAATAGTTGAGGTTGCCTTTTGGCTGCCTACTGGCACCGCTGCTTGGGCTTGATCGCTTTGTCGAGTCACCAAAAGGCTGGTTGCTCCCATAGAGATTGCCAAGCCAATCATCGCCGCTTTTGTCCGCACCCGGCTGTTAACTTTTGGATTCATTACATTTAGTAGTTCTACCGGGGCATCATCGCTGCTGGGGGTATTGTTCAACACAGCTTTTACTCTCTTTTTCAATGCTCGTTTCAAAGACGACCTCCTATGATCACTAGCGCTTAACTGACCTCAATTTTTCTGTTGGATACTAGTCAATGATTTAGATCACAACAAACGATAGATCGAGATCACATTCACCAGAGATGCTTACGCAAGATTAACCTGCTTCTCTGATTTAGACAAGTTCACATCTGTTAGCAAAACTTAAATTTTGCTGTGTTTACTTGTCCGAACCACTCCTAACACCACTTAGGACGATTTTACTCTTTACCATTATCCGCCCTTGTCTTGCGTCAATTGCGGAGACTGGACAAACTTACTTTGCCAAGTCCAAGTCGCTGCTGAAAATTAAATTGCGGCGACTTCTGGAAAAGTTATGCCCCCTGCTGTAGATATCTTCAAGATATTTCTACCCCATCAGTCTTCTCAACACGAGACTTTACGTTGATTATTCCCTAAAAAACAACCGTATTAACTATCGGCTACTTTTGGGCTGATTTCTGTCCTTGGTTGAGCCAAAATAGCTCAAATGTAAGACATGAATGGATTTTAGCAATTTCGTTCCTAGTTTAGGATGTTTTAAATTCATCAAAATCTATCATTCAAATTTGGCAATATCCCAAGTTTAATATACAAATT
>NZ_JADEXF010000476.1 GCF_015207245.1 Nostoc cf. edaphicum LEGE 07299 | reverse complement strand
GGATTTAGGAATATGGTTAGCACTCTTGTCAATATTTCCGGATATCGCATCAGTGAAGCTCAAACTTGCGGCTTGTATTGGGGCGCAGTTTGATTTGAATACACTGGCCATTGTCTCAGAACAATCACTAGAACACCGATTCAGTAATCGGAAAAGAAAGTAGCAATCGCCTGAGCCTGAAGTAAATAATGGCAGAGAAAATAGAGCAAACACTTGCCAACCGATGCTTATAGTAAGAAATGGTCGTACACGATAAAAGTCAAAAAGCTTGAACAAAAACTGATCGCAACATTAAGCAGGAACTAGCTAAAAAAGAGCGATGGGCTACGCCCCGCCGGAGGCGATCGCACTCCACCAAATACAATGAGGAACTAGTGTTTTACCTCCAAATTTATCTCACACTCCTAAACCACTCAGTAATTCCCTGAGCGATCGCATTTGCCATTTTCTTCTGTTCTTCTGGGTTCACCACCTGCTCAAATTCATCAGGATTGCTCATAAAACCCAATTCCAGCAATACTGATGGCGCAGCCGCGGGACGTGTCAGCGCTAGGTTGTTCCAAAACACCCCATAATGAGGTCTGCCAAGTTTTTTGACTACATAGTTCTGTAAAAATATTGCGAGGCTGTGGGCTTGGGGATGATACCAAAACGTGCCGAATCCCTTGGTTTTTTCGGCATCGCCATTATCGGGTAGAGAGTTGTGATGTATGGAAATTGCGATCGCAGGTTCTTCTTGACTGATAATTGCCTGACGTTCTACTAGCGAAACTTCCTTGTCATCCTCCCGCGTCATCACTACCGTTGCCCCTCGCTTCACCAATTCGTCCCGCAACAACTTGGAAACTACCAAATTCACATCTTTTTCTAAATATCCAGTTGGCCCACTGGCACCAGATTCTTTACCGCCATGCCCTGGATCTAGTACAATCTTGAAATTAGCTAAAGGCTTGCGTCTTGTGTTCCCGATTTTAGGTGGATGACGCAAAGCCAAAACCAGGGTTGTACCGTCGTATCTCAGCTTATATCCCCACTGTTGAGCTTTTTTGAGGTTAAAGGTGTATTTTACTTGTCCTGGAGCTTCCTGTTGCCAGTCTAGGCGATTAATTAGGGGGTTGTCATCCAGGCGAATTATGTCTGTTTGGGCAGTGGTATTGTAGAGAGTGAGAGCGAGAGTTTGCTCACTTTGTTGTACGCTCACGGGTACGGGAACTTGCAAGGGGAAAACTATCTCTGTCGCACTAGGGAGTTGACGGTATCCGACACTGCGAATTATTGTCTGTGGCGGAACTGCACCAGGTAGAATGCGGGTTTCTTTACTATTAATCCAAGCGCCATAATCTAGGCGCAACCATTCACCTTCCCTACCTGTAACTGTTGCGCGTGTGCCTTTGGGCAATGGTGTGAGTCGGGAATAATCGGTGCTAGGGCCAGTACGAGCAACCCCTAACTCTACTGTAACCTCAGAAACTGGCAACTGTGCTCTTGAGAGGATTTCAATCTTACCAGATCCTGATTGAGTTATCGTCTTGCCATCAAGCGTCAGCTGAAATTGAGGTTTACCCAAATCGGCAGCTGTTGCCACTGTGGTGCAACCTTGATAGTTGCCTACGCTAGACTGGGCATGAGGCTGATTTTGCCCTGTCAAAGCTGCCAAATTACTTGGTAGTTGTGCCTGTTGAGGTTGCGATAAAAGGGCAATAGTTTGATTAGCCAGGGTTACAGAGACATTAGCGTTAGGGGGTGCGATCGCGCTAAAACAAATTACTTCTCCTGGTAATCTGGCAATGTCAACTGCGGGAGTCAGGGAATCTTTCGCAAAGGCTACCCCCTGTGGTAGTTCAGGGCTAGCGTTAAGCCCGATCACCTTAATCTTAAGTTCTTGATTCTGGTGACGCACAGTAAAAAGATTCTCCCCCAACTGCAAGGGGAAAGTAGGGGAAAAATGACCAGCTTTGCTGCGGTTAATTGGCTTACCATTGATCAAAACCTGACCATCTGGTGGTGCAGTGCCCAGAAAGAAGATTTTTTGGGCACTTGTCTGGTAGTTTGTCTGGGGAAAAACAACTATAAGAGATGGCTCTGCCAATGCTACCGAGGAGGTGAGAATACAGCCTAATATTACTAATCCTAAGAGGTTTTTCACAGCAAATCACAGAAGATGACACCACAACAACTGTGGCACAATGACGGGATGTATTTTTAGAAGTTGTTAGAAATTCAAACTACTATGACTAAGTTTATCTTTGTTACTGGAGGCGTAGTTTCCAGTATTGGTAAGGGCATTGTAGCAGCAAGTTTAGGGCGTTTGCTCAAGTCGCGCGAATATTCGGTGTCGATTCTCAAACTCGACCCTTATATCAATATCGATCCTGGCACGATGAGTCCCTTTCAGCATGGGGAAGTATTCGTTACCCAGGATGGTGCGGAGACAGATTTGGATTTGGGGCATTACGAACGCTTTACCGATACTTCAATGTCACGCTTAAATTGTGTGACTACTGGCTCGATTTACCAGGCAGTCATTAATAAAGAACGGCGCGGAGATTACAATGGCGGTACTGTACAGGTAATTCCTCATATTACCAATGAAATAAAAGAGCGAATTCTGCGAGTTGCCAAAAGTACAAATCCTTCTGTAGTAATTACAGAAATCGGCGGGACGGTGGGAGATATTGAATCACTGCCGTTTTTGGAAGCAATTCGCCAGTTCCGTAAAGAGGTGGGGCGGCAGAATGTGTTGTATATGCACGTAACACTGGTGCCGTGGATTGCCTCAGCGGGTGAAATGAAAACCAAGCCAACACAGCATTCAGTTAAAGAACTGAGATCTATTGGTATTCAACCAGATATTTTAGTTTGTCGGAGCGATCGCCCTTTACCCAAGGGATTAAAGCAGAAATTGTCGGGATTTTGCGATGTACCAGAAGAATGCGTCATCACTTCCCAAGATGCCAAAAGTATCTATGAAGTACCGCTAAATCTAGAACGGGAAGGAATGGCAGAACAAGTGCTGAACTTGTTGCAAATGGAACAACGTAAACCAGATTTGACGCAGTGGCAAACCCTGGTACAACGTTTACATAGTCCTAAGCACGAGGTAGAAATTGCCATTGTTGGTAAATATGTGCAGTTAAGTGATGCCTATCTATCTGTAGTGGAAGCACTAAATCATGCTGCAATCTCCACTTATGGCAAACTGCGTCTACGTTGGATAAATTCAGAAAATTTGGAAACGGAACCAGCCGAAAATTATCTTCAGGGTGTCGATGGCATAGTTGTACCAGGAGGTTTCGGGGTTCGGGGAGTCGATGGCAAAATTGCCGCCATTAAATACGCCCGCGATCGCCAAATTCCCTTTTTGGGTTTATGCCTGGGAATGCAATGTTCTGTGATTGAGTGGGCCAGAAACGTAGGGGGATTAACAGATGCTAACAGTGCTGAATTTGACCCTTACACAACCGATCCGGTAATTAATTTATTGCCAGAACAGCAGGAAGTAGTGGATTTAGGGGGTACAATGCGCTTAGGATTATATCCTTGTCGTGTTCTCCCTGATACTTTAGCTTTTAAGCTTTATCAAGAAGATGTGATTTATGAACGGCATCGACATCGCTATGAGTTCAACAATGCTTACCGCGATTTGTTGTTAAAGTCTGGCTATGTGATTAGTGGTACTTCTCCCGATGGACGTTTAGTTGAAATTGTGGAATTAACCAAGCACCCATTCTTTCTTGCTTGCCAATTTCATCCAGAATTTCAATCACGCCCCAGTACACCTCATCCCTTATTTAAAGGGTTTATTCAAACAGCGATCGCTCTTTCCCTTTCGACATCTAGCACACCAACACCATTGGAGGTGTCATAACAATTCAAAATGACGCTCGCAGACTCGCTAACGCTGCGCTAACAAAATTCAAAATTAATTGCAACATTAACTTAAGACTTCAGTAGATTTGGATATCCAGGGTGCATCATTCGTAAATTTCGGACTTGAGGAGATGTTGTGGCGTACTGGGTGAAAATCCTTTACGAGAGGAAAGAATATGTAGTAAATTTTGAACGTGTCCATGCTTTTTGTTATGAACTGAATGGCAGAGTTACTTTTTGGCTACCCGATAGTGCCATTCCCATAGTAATTAACCCACAAAGTAACCTGGAAGACTATCAAAAAATTCTTGATTATTTAGAATGTGTGACAGGATTAGAATTAGATCATGCCCACTGGGTGAAAATAATTTACGAAAAAAATGAATATGTAATTAATCTCAACTGCATCAGTTCCTTCTGTCATGAACCGAACGGCAGGATAACTTTTTGGTTGCCAGATGGCACTATTCCCATC
>NZ_JADEXF010000475.1 GCF_015207245.1 Nostoc cf. edaphicum LEGE 07299 | reverse complement strand
TTTTTAGTCAGAGCTGATTCTAGTCGCTTGCAGCAAGTTATCTGGAATCTAGTTTCCAATGCTATTAAATTTACACCCCAAGGTGGAGAGATAGAAATCAGTTTAGAGTCTATTGGTTCTCAGGTTAAATTGCGAGTCAGTGATACAGGTAAGGGAATTAGCCCTGACTTTTTACCATTCGTCTTTGACTACTTTCGACAAGCTGATGGCGCAACCACTAGAAAATTCGGCGGACTGGGCTTAGGATTAGCTATTGTTCGTCACATTGTTGAGCTACACGGCGGCACAGTTAAGGCAGAAAGTTTGGGTGAAGAACAAGGAGCAACCTTTACAGTCATGCTACCGTTAATCGAGGTCGATCTAAATAGCCATCAGATAGCCTCTCAAGCTGATGATTTACCCGATTTCAAGGGATTGAAAGTTCTGCTTGTAGATGATGAGCGGGATACACGAGAGTTAATTGCTTTCATTTTGGAGCAATCTGGCGCGGTAGTAATCCAGGCGGCATCTGCAATGGAAGCACTACGAATTATGCCGCAGTTCCAGCCAAATCTGCTGTTAAGCGACATTGGAATGCCGGAAATAGACGGTTATATGCTGATTCGTCAAATTAGAGCTATGTCATCAGAACTTGGAGGAAAAATTCCCGCGATCGCCCTTACAGCTTATGCTGGTGAGGTTGATTATCAACAGGCAATTGCCGCCGGATTTGGGCAGCATATCACCAAACCAGTGGAGCCAGCTAAATTACTTCGAGCGATCGCTAACCTAATTTATAGTTGTAGCAATTGTTAATTGCGAGACTCCATAACTTTGCTCCTTGTAGAATTTTCAAAATATTTATAAGCTTCTTGTTGATTCAGGTGTTGTGAAATAACGTTTTTCAAACCAGAAAGCAACATTCGCGCGATTATCATTTTCAATCAGACTACTTAGAGTATTTTAACTGATTGACAAAATACACTTTATTTTAAAACCTCTTATATCAAGTTCGGATGAACACTTATAATTAAGCTCATCACTCTCGCTCCTAATCGCTGCCGAGCTTGTGTAATAGCTGATTTGCAGGGCATCCGCCAGTATTTTCCCACCTTAATCCATGCCTCTGACATCCCATCTATTAGATTTTTCAGCACGGGGAGCATTGAGTCTCTAGACCAAAAGCTCATTGCTATTATTAGGCTTACCACTAATTGTGCGGGTAGCGATCGCTTGCGTTCCTCTTCGGTTTTGGTATTAGCGATCGCCTGTTTGATTGAAGTTGCACTTATCGCCATCTCAATTGCCTTAAGCACGTCACCACTTTGTATCTCAGGAGACACCAACGAAAAACCTTTAAGATGCACCACATTTAATTTCCATTCATGGTCACAATGCCTAGTTTACATGACTTACAGCCTTAACTGAACCGTATTGCATTAGGTAGCTATCTAAAAGCGATTCCCAGCCATAGACTGGGAATAAGGGAGACTGCAAACAAGGTAACTGACTGTGCTTTTAATCTTTTGCAGAACGAATTGGTTTTTGACCAAAAGGGACATTCTTTTTACCTTCAGAAGAAGCACCCCCAAGGCTGCGGAAATATAGTCCTCCAATGGTGAGTAAAAACGTAACATATCCCACTGCTTGCACAAGATAGAGATTGTCTCTGTAACCAAATAAAGATTTGAGGATAATGCCAGGAAACTTTTCGTCAGGCAAGATTGTGGAAGTATTTGAAACCATTGGCCCCAAAATACAGGAGTGGACTTTTGTAAAACGTTCGTAATAGAAACAAAGGCTTTCTGTAGCACGACTGCTAAGGGCAAGATTAGCCACAGCTTCGTCAAAGTGTTTCAAGGCTGAAACTACCAACCCAGCGACAATCAACACTAATAAAACGCCCATTACCTGGAAAAACTGGCGGATGTTAATTTTGACACCCCATTTAAATAGCAGCACTCCAATTGCAGATGCCACTACCAAACCACCAATAGCACCCAAGGCTGGCATTAATCCCTGTTGAAAATTAGCAGCAACGAACAGAACAGTTTCAAAGCCTTCGCGGACAACGGCAACTAAAATTAAAGTAAAAACACCCCAACCAGCATTTGAGTTTTGTGTCAGTGCTTGTGTAACTGCTCCCTCAACTGTAGCTTTCATGAATCTGGCTTGTTTAGTCATCCAGATTAGCATCCAACTGAGCATTGCGATCGCTAATACACTAAACATACCTTCCAAGGCTGGCTCAACCACCGAGGTGTATTGAGGATTCACTGCTCCCAGTACTTGAATTATCCAACTGAATAGCACCCCTATTAAGGCACTCACAACAATGCCAACGCCGACACCAGCATATACCCAAGAGTTGAGTCGGGATTGTTTAGCTTTTTTCAGCAAAGCTAGCACAATACCAACAACAAGAGCAGCTTCCACTCCTTCTCGGAGCGTTATTACAAAAGTAGGTAGAGCAGTACTAAAATCCATCTTTTATCCTTTGTCTTTTCTCCTTTGCCATTAGTCATTTGCCCTTTGTCACTTGTTCTTTAAATTTAACTAATGACTAATGACTAATGACTAATGACTAATGACTAATGACTAATGACTATTAACTAAAATCGCGTAGCATCTTTTTGAGTTCGAGATTATGCATCTCTTCTTGACCAATCATGCCGCGAGCGAATTCTTCAAGATAAATGCTGGCATTAGTAACAGTTTCAAGCAGATTTTTATACAGATCCAATGCCTTTTTCTCGTGGGATAAGCTTTCTTCCAAGATATCCTTGACTTTATGCTGGTAGGTTTCTTCCATTGGGGCAATTTTCAGGGAGGGATGCCCATCTAAACCTGTGAGAATTTCTCCCACCTGTTCGGCATGAAGTAAAGATTCACTTGCCTGTGCTTTGAAAAAGGCCACAATTGGAATACGGTTAGGGCCAGTCACCATCAAAGAATAATGTGTATAACGTACTACCCCTGCTAGTTCAAATTCCATGATGGCGTTCAGCAGGTCAATAGTCTTTTTATGGTCAAGTTCTTGCATCAGTTGTTAGTTCAAGTAACGAATGGAGTGTAATGAGTTAGAAGTTCGTAATTCGTAACTTCTAACGATTTCATTATTTTAAACTCTTTACTTTATGCTTCCCATTAAATCAAAGTGTTATCGCTGTGCTTGGGTATTGGATTTATTAACCACTTTTTGAGAGTTTTCCTCAATGGTTTTCACAAGCTTGGTAACATCATTAGGTGTTTTAACTGCTTTTGCTGGTGGGATGGCAGCAGGCCAAGCTTTTATTAGTTCAGTGAAACTAGCATCGATCGCTTTGTGTGCTTCGGGATCTGCTTGAGCTACTTGACTAGAAATCCCTTTGTATAAATCATTGGCATAAACGACAAAACCACGGGAGTCTTGATACTCAATTGGCGCAGTTATTTTACCATCTGCGATCGCAGCGCCATATTCGGAGTTAGCTGCATCTAGCAATTCGTTAATTACCTGGAGGACAAATCCTGGTTTTGAGCGTTGATCTGCTGGCAAAGCTGCGATCGCACCATCAACTGCTTGCACTGAAGAAGTAAAATTAGTTTTAACTTTGCTATCCTTCGGACTAGATTTTACTAAATCTTGCAAACTCACCAATGTTGTTTTAAATTCTTTAACTTTGCGCTCATTTAATTGTTCTTCTACGTCAACATATATTTCCTCAACTGGATGTCCAATATGAGGTTCTGCCTGTTTCGGTTGATTCTGATCCAGCAGTTCTTGTGCTACCAAAAGATGCCCTTTCATCAAACCTAATTTAGACATATAGTCAACATCTTTTGCCTCACCTGTAAGTACCACTTCTTGAACACCAACTTGGTCTTTAATTTGGTCGAACTGTTCTTGAGTAATTACTTTTTTAGTAACTAAATCTTCTGGGCTGCCATAGGGACGAGCTGCCTGGATTTTGTTTGATAAAGCCGGAACGCCTAGTTTAGCTTCAAACTTATCCAATTCTGACAATATAGCACTGTTAATGTTAATTTTATCTTTGCCACCGTGACCACTATGACTGTTATTACTTGATGCCTCTGTAACTTGAGGGCTAGCAACTGGTGCTGATGGATTTTCTGCGGTTGGTGTACTACTACAGGAACTCAAGGTAACTATTACGGCTGCTGCTGCTGTTAAACAGATATAACGAAGTTTTATCATCTTTGCTCCTCGCACAATTAAAAATGTATTAATTAGAACATATCAAACTATTACTAGAAGCTAGTTTGTTTGACACATTGTCATAGACCTTACTGTTGCATATAATGAGATTTTTTATCAACTAATTAGCTGAACTTTAATAAATTAATTACAAATATATAGTTAAGAC
>NZ_JADEXF010000474.1 GCF_015207245.1 Nostoc cf. edaphicum LEGE 07299 | reverse complement strand
GCCCCAAACCCCACACCCTATTCATCTTGGAGCGGCGAGAGCCGCCACTAAACCTACTTAACCGCTTTAGGCGCACGCGGGATGCTCGCACTCTGCGCCAAGTCGTGATTGATCCACAATTGTGCGCTCTGGTTCTTCACAATCGCGTCCACCTTATTCATCGATTGCCGTGTCTGCTTTGCGTCGGCGTTGAACCTCGGCACGCGGCGGTTGACAAAATTCTCCTCGAAGTGCGCTACGTCACCGCTGAGAACCACCAGACCAGTCTGTGGCAACCGCACGAGCAGCGATTGATGCCCCGGTGTATGTCCGGGCGTTGAGAGAATACGAACTGAGCCGTCGCCGAAGATGTCGTGGTCGCCCTGTAGCGTCACGACCGGGTTGTTTCGCAGTGTCGAGTAGAGAGTCGGCACAAAACGGAATTTTTTGTACTCAGATCCGAACATCACTTTGTATTCGACCTTCTGGACATACCATTTCGCGCGCGGGAATAGCCGGGTATTGCCGACATGATCGAAATGCGCGTGTGAGAGCGCGATGATCGTGACATCAGCTGGCTTGACACCGATCTCGTCGAGTTGCGACACGAGGGTTCGGTTGACAATCCCCCGCACACCGGGCGAACCAACTACGCCTTCGGGCGTTCCCACCCAATCGTCGGGTACGCCCATGTCCCACAGCATCCAATCATTACCGTGCTGGATCAAATAGCAGTTATTGCTGAAGGTCATCGGCAAGCCGACATTTATGCCAGGCGACCACTGCGAGATGTCCGAGACGCGCGCTTCGCCACAGTTCAAAACGAACATGCGCTCGACCGCAGCCGACGTGTGCGCTGGTGTGAAGACTAATCCGGCGAGCCACACGATCGCACCTGATAGCAACGCCGCGATCAAGAGGATATACCTGCGGCGAAGAAGCCTGACCGACGTTGTATGACGTGTTGATGTTTTCACAACCCTACTTCCCATACTAAAAATGGGTTGTAACTTTACTTTTAAAAACAATGAAAATCCTTAAGATGCTCCGTTGACGACTCATAGCAAAAGTTTAGATTTTACTTATTTGCAGTATAAGATATCCTTTTTTTTTTCCTAGTCGGTATTATTCGGAACATTCATAAAAGTTTGTCAGGTGCGAGCAGCAAATCTTTTGATCGCCTCTGGAATCTGGGTTATTTGGTTGTCACTATTGTTATTTGAAGGTTAAATCTGAATTGCTACCGTCTTCTCGTTTGTGTTCCACAGGATGCACCTATTAGGTTCTCAAGTTTGAAAGGCGCTAACTCATCCTGCCGTGATTGAATGGTCAGAATTACTTCAAGATGGGGCAGCTTGAGCAAGAAATTAGCTAGATGTTGTTGTCTTACTCTGCTTGGTAGTGCCACAGGGCTGTGTGATTATTCCATAGGACTTTCGGTGGGCAATACTAGCACTTCGTGGATCGCGGTAGCTGCATTTCCGCCTGTTTGGGTTCCTCCGCCAAAAACAAAAATTCGGTTGCCAACGGCTGATGCTCCCAATCCATGTCGTGGAGTTGGTAAGGGTGGCAGTACTTCCCAAACGTCGGTTTTCGGGTCGTATACCCAACTTTCGGCGAAAACTTTCTGCTCCAGAACCCACTGTTCGCCGCCAAAAACGTAAAGCTTGCCGTTGAGGGAGGTTGCAGCAAGACCGCCTTGAGCTTGAGGCATAGGCTCGCGCGTCTCCCAACGATCAAGCTTCGGATCGTAAACCTCAAGATTTGGCACATTGACTTGGCGCGTAGTGCCATCAGCATTTTTGAAAAACTTGCGACCCCCGACTACGTAGATATTTTCATCAATTACAGCCGATGCTGCACTATTTCGCGGTGTCGGTGCATTGGCACGGGCTGACCAACGCTTGGTTGTCGGATCAAATACTTCGTTTCGCACGCTGTCAATGTGCTCATTGAAAAGCCGAGCATCCTCAGTGGCTCGAACGCGCCCGCCGATTAGGTAAATTTTGTCGTCAACCACTGCGGATATGGCCTCTGCACGAGCCATTGGTAGGTCAGTGCCTTGAGTCCAAGTATTAGCGGTAGGATCATATATAAACATCGTTGGCTGTGCACGCCAGTCTGGAAACCCGCCTGTGAAACCGCCAACACCATAGAGCAAACCATTGACTGCCGACAGCGTAATGTGATGGCGTGCTTCAGGTAGTGGTCTCAATACTGTCCACGCATCCTTGACAGGATCGTAAGACTCGAAATGATCTGTGAACCCAGGGTTTTGGCTGAGGAAACCGCCAGCCACGTATATTTTTCCGTTCAACACTTCTGGATAAAGCTCTTGTCGAGCGATCGTTGGCGGCGCAGCCTCAGTCCAATACGGCAACTGACTTTGCGCTTGACTGAGTACGGGCGAACCTAGCGCTACAAGTGAAAAGGCCAAGAGTGACAGAGAAATCAAATATCTAAACCTACGTAGCATAATGCATATCTCCTATTATTATTCGACTTGTTATTCGGCCATCTTCAAGCTGAGATATTGCACTGTACAAAATCATTCAGTGACTGTGTGGGTGTGGGTGCTGTTGGTAGTGCTGCCGGAGTAGATCTTTACCGTAGTCGTTGCCATTCGGCGTTCGTATTACGCTGTGGATATGCTCGCGTGTAGGCTGACCACGTTCTAAATACCGCAGAGCGATAGGCGTCTGATGATCGAACTCGATCAAGATCACCGGGCTGTGGATACGGTAATAGAAGACGCTGTTTGCCTCCGTCTCGCCGATCCAAGCGAACCGGGTCTCGTCTAGATGCTGCCGCACTTCGGACATTTTGACCTCCGCGTGCCCGCCGCGCATATTCCCCACATACTCGCCAATCAAATCGAGCAATTGCTTCTTTTGCTCGGCTGTGAACTCCGCAGCGCGAATACCAGCATAGTCGAGAACGATGTTGTCACTGAAGGCTTCGCCCACGCTGCTGTTGCGGGTCTTGGAAACCTCAATGATAGCTTTCTCACGCTGTGCATCATTGAGCGCGTTGATCAGCGCTAGACCCTTGTTTTGTTCGTTTTGCAGCACAGTCGTGCCTTCGTACCTGCCGGAGTTAGCCGTCACTGGCTCGGAACCCATGAAAGTGGGTGTCATCACCACTTGGTCGCCCAGCACGAAGTAGTTGACGATTAGATGGTGCCCGTCGAGCTGCCAGCCCCACGGCTCCGTATCTGAAGGCGTGCCCATTACCGTAATCCAGTAGCGCCACTCGCCGTATTCGTCGAAGTTATTGTCATTCAGCTCGGCCAGCGTGTGGTTGAGCCGCATGATGTCGCGCGACTGCTTCAATCCCTTAGCGCTGAACGAGGCTCGCAACAGATTGAAAGCTACCTCGCGCTGGGACTCAGTCATCTCATAGAAGCCCGTGCCCTGACGGATGTAAAAGTGCTGGTTCATCCACTTACGCCATTCCGGGTCATCAACTGAAAATATCGTCTTGCTGCGCTGCTCCGGGGTCAAGGTGGCGAGAAAAGCATCAGCAGACCTGCGGACGGGCGCAGTGGAGACTCCGGTCGAGCGGATGGGGAACAAACCTGAGACAACATCGCCGTTTGTAGTAATACCCTTAAACGGCTCGGCTAGACCACGGGCTTCGGCTTCTTGCGACATGCGCCGGAAGCGATCAGCGAGAGCACCTGATAACTGCTGTGCATGAGATTTGAAACTTTGTGTCAAGACACTAGCGAGACTGACGACGACGCTAGTGCCTGCCATGATGCCCAAGAATTTACGACGTTTCATGTTCATAATGATTTCCTAGATTTGGCTTTAACGATCGCAATAGGCAATTGCTTAAACCGATTCAGTCGGGCGTAAAGTGAACCTACTACAACCATTACACAACATCTATAATGTGTCCAATGCATATTATGAATGAGTGCTATATCAACAGTGGTATATACTCAAATAATGGCTCAACAGTTCCCCAACCTCTCACGCATTGATCTGAATCAGCTTCTGGCTCTACAAGCTCTTTTAGAGGAGAAGCATATTACTCGTGCGGCAGCCCGATTCTCTCTAAGCCAGCCAGCAATGAGCCGTGTGCTCGGGCGGTTGCGATCGGCACTTGGCGATGACCTGCTCGTTCGTAGCGGCGTAGGGTACGAGCGAACACCGCGTGGCGAGCGCTTGCTGCGAGAGTTGGAAGTTCTCCTGCCTCGCTTAAACGCAGTGATTGGCAGCAATGACTTTGATCCTTCCACTTCACAACAACGTTTCCGGGTCACAGGCACCGATTATGCCGCCGCTGTTATCGTCCGTGGCACCGTGCAGATCTGTCGCAAATTTGCTCCTGGCGTTCGCGTTGAAGTCATTGGTTGGACGGAAG
>NZ_JADEXF010000473.1 GCF_015207245.1 Nostoc cf. edaphicum LEGE 07299 | reverse complement strand
GTATTATTTATTTTCCCTTGCTCCTCTGCTCTTCTGTCCCTCTGCCCCTCTGCTTTCTTCTAACCGCTAACTTGCGATTCAACTACACCCACGGGACAAGAAACATTTGTCCCTCCCAAACCACAATACCCGTTGGGATTTTTAGCTAGGTATTGCTGATGGTAGGCTTCAGCGTAGTAGAATTCCGGCGCATCTAAGATTTCTGTCGTAATCTTGCCATAACCTGCGCTGTTGAGGGCTTGCTGATAAGCTTCCCGCGATGCTTCTGCTAGCTGCTTTTGATTTTCGGAATATACATAAATTCCCGAACGGTATTGAGTGCCAACATCATTACCTTGGCGCATCCCTTGGGTGGGATTGTGGCTTTCCCAAAAGACTTTGAGCAGTTCGGCATAACTAATCACTTTGGGATCGAATACAACCAACACCACTTCATTGTGACCGGTTTGCCCACTACATACCTCTTCATAAGTGGGGTTGGGTGTTAAACCAGCAGCATAACCGACTGCGGTGGTGTAAACTCCTTTAAGTTGCCAGAATTTGCGTTCTGCACCCCAAAAACAGCCCAAGCCAAAAATTACCTTTTCTAATCCATCGGGAAAAGGAGGTTTTAAAGGATTCTTGTTGACATAATGAGCGGCAGGTACTGACATAGATTGTGCCCTTCCTGACAAAGCTTCTTCAGGTGTAGGCATATTTTGCTTTTTACCAAATCCGAATAGTCCCATTGATTTTGACTCTGATATACATCTTTACCTTATTTAATATTGTAAAGATTCTCGCGATCGCTTGGGTTGTAAGTATTAATACCTTGTTGATATTGAAAGTACGCTGTTAGCCTCAGAAGATACTTATGGATAAAATACCGAAAATTGACCGTCAAAGGGAGCATCAAGCGAATGAACGTACCTTTCTGGCTTGGCTACGCACTTCTATTGCATTGATTAGCTTTGGTTTTGTAATTGCGCGATTTGGTATATTTCTGCGCCAGTTGAATATTACTCTTACTCAACAAGAACCTCCGGTAAGTCCATTATCTAACTCGGAAAATTTGGGTGTTGCTTTGGTAATTTTTGGAATTTCGACTATTGCTTTAGCTGCATGGCGATACAACCAAGTTTTCTGGCAAATTGAAGGAGGGAACTATAGACCAAATAGGTTAATGGTTTGGATCATGACTGGAGCTGTAATTATTTTGGGATTTTTCTGTATTCCTTTGCTTCTATGGCGCGATAAAGTACCTTCTCGTTCTCCGCTTCCCATTCAACCACAGTCCCGAAATTTGCATTAAATACAGCAGGAGTCAGAATTCAGGAGTCAAAATACACTTTTAGACGAATCGCATTTTTTGTGACTTTTTTGCCGATCCGTCAATCAATCTTAGCGTAGGCGTAGCCCAACCCAGGCATCGCTATATGTCTATCTAATTTATCGCACTTAATAAGCTAAAACACATCTAAATTACATAATCACCCGTGAATGTCGTCCTTTGTCCTTAGTCATTAGTCATTTGTATTTACAAAGGACAAGGGACAAATGACTAATGACAGTCTCCACCAGATAATGTGCAACTTGAATGCACACCAGCTTATCTAGCAAGCTCTTAGGCTTTTTGTAATCATCGCTTTCACCTTGGACTGAATCGTCATACACTGATTTTGAACTAATGAAAGCGGTTGCCCTCAAAGAAACGATGAGCGAAAGTAAGATATCAGAGATATTAGAAACCTTCGAGGCAGACTTGCTGTCGGAGTGGACTCAGGAACTAGCTATTGTCAATATTCGCAGAGGCTTGATTAAAGAAGCCCAGCTAAAAGAGGAGTGCCGGGAATTCCTGAGTTTGTTTCGGATTGCCGTTGGGCGGGGCAACTTTACCAATATTCAGGCAGCGGAGTGGCAGGAGATGCGGGAGATGCTCAACAGCATTTCTCGATCGCGATCGCAAAATGGCTTCACACCCTCAGAAACAGCTACATTCGTCTTTTCGTTCAAGCAACCCCTCTTCAACCGAATGCGTCAGCAATTGCAAGACCCCATTGAGTTGGGTGAAAATATCTGGTTAGCCACAAACTTACTCGATCAGCTAGGATTGCTGACAATTGAGGTCTATCAAAAGGCGCGGGAAGAGGTGATTTTACGGCAGCAGGAAGAGTTGATGGAGCTGTCTACCCCCGTGGTTAAACTCTGGGAGGGAATTTTAGCATTGCCGATTATCGGCACCCTGGATAGTGCCCGGACTCAAATGATGATGGAATCGTTATTGCAAAAAATTGTCGAAACCAGTTCCGAAGTTGCCATCATTGACATTACTGGAGTTCCCACTGTCGATACCCTGACCGCTCAACATCTGCTCAAGACTGTTACCGCCGCCCGTCTTATGGGAGCTGATTGTATGATCAGTGGCATTCGTCCTCAAATTGCCCAAACAATCGTCTATCTTGGCATTGATTTGACAAATGTAGTCACAAAAGCAACCTTAGCTGATGCCTTTCTGACGGCGCTAAAACGGTTGGGAACGACCATTACCCGCTCTCAATCCAAATAGCTGGAAGAAAGCAATGGAACGCATTCCTATACTCAAAATGGGCAATTTTCTACTTGTGACAATCCAGGTAGATATGCACGATCGCCTCGCTATAACGCTACAGGAAGACTTGACAAACCGCATCACTCAAACTCACGCTCATGGTGTCCTGATTGATATTTCGGGATTAGAGATTGTTGATTCCTTCATTGGTAGGGTTTTAGCCAACATTGCCAGAATGTCATGGGTGCTAGATGCTGAGACAGTTGTCGTCGGGATGCAGCCTGCTGTGGCAATCACCTTAGTGGAATTGGGGCTGTCGCTGACGGGGATTCGCACTGCCCTAAACGTCGAAAAGGGTATGGCATTGTTGCGATCGTCACTCAATGAAACCACAAATCAAACCACTGCCACTAAATGGCGTGCAGATGATGATGCAGAAGACTGAAACGATTAACATTCAATCTTCTACAGATGTAGTTTTAGTTCGGCAGTCTGTGCGCCAGCTGGCCGTGGAAATTGGCTTTGGCTTAGTAGACCAAACTAAAATTGTTACCGCCGCCAGTGAGTTAGCCCGCAATACTCTAGACTACGGAGGGGGCGGCACAGTCAAGCTAGAAATCCTTCAGGAAGGGCGACGACGAGGACTCCGACTGACTTTTGAAGATCGGGGGCCGGGAATTTCCGATATCGAACTGGCGCTAAAGGATGGGTTCACAACGGGCAGCGGCTTAGGTATGGGGCTAGGTGGTGCCAAACGACTTGCCAACGAGTTTGAGATTCAGTCTGTGGTGGGAGAAGGAACACGGATAATAATTGTACGATGGAAATAAAATGAAAGAATCTGTCGCTGTCACAATTACTGAATCTAGCCAAACTGGGGAAGCCAGACGGGCAGCGATGGGTTTAGCAACTCGGCTCGGTTTTCAGGAAACAGAACGGGCCAAGGTTGGGATTGTGGTGACAGAAATTGCCAACAATCTGGTGCAGCACGCCCACGGCGGAGTTGTGCTAATGCGATCGCTCAAGCAACATTCCACAATTGGCATTGAAATCTTATCGCTAGATAAAGGACGGGGAATGGTCGATGTGGATGAGTGTTTGCAAGATGGCTTTTCCACAGCCAGAACCTTGGGCAATGGTATGGGTGCAATTCGTCGCCTTTCTGGTTTCTTGGAAATTTACTCCATTCCCAACCAAGGAACAGCGCTCCTGGCTCACCTCTGGCCAGACTCAGCCCCCCATCAACCTGAAAAGGTTTTAGAAATTGGAGCGATCTGTTTGCCCAAACGAGGAGAAGAGGTTTCAGGAGATATCTGGGTCTGTGAAGTCGATTGTTGCCGTAGCCTGTTGCTAGTAGCTGATGGTTTAGGGCATGGGCCTGCCGCGGCTTCTGCTGCTGACGCAGCCGTGAGAATCTTTCAAGAACATCTTCATAGTTCTCCTGGGGCGATCGTCGAAGCTGCCCACGCCGCCTTGCGAAGTACGCGAGGAGCAGCACTCGCCATTGCCGAAATCGATTTTGACCAACAGTCTGTCCGCTTTGCTGGAATTGGCAACATCGCTGCCAGCATTTTCTCCTTTACTGAGCACCGCAATTTGCTATCTCATAACGGCACGGTTGGACATGAAATCCGCAAAATTCAAGAGTTTAGCTATCCCTGGTATGCTAACGGAGTTTTAATTATGCATTCTGACGGATTAGGCGCTAAGTGGCAAATCGATCGCTATCCCGGCTTAATTCAAAAACATCCCAGCTTGATTGCAGGAGTGCTATACCGAGACTTTAACCGAGAGCGAGACGATGTGACAGTGTTAGTCGCGAAAGGAGGG
>NZ_JADEXF010000472.1 GCF_015207245.1 Nostoc cf. edaphicum LEGE 07299 | reverse complement strand
CCCCTATTCCCCACTCCCTCCTCTATTGCATCAATAGCATTATTCAACAAATGCATAAATACTTGATTTAGTTCACTTGCATAACAAGTAACTAGGGGCAAGTTACCGTAATCTTTCACTACAACAATTGCCGGACGATCGCCTGCTTCTCTGAGCCGATGTTGTAACATCACTAAAGTATTTTCGATGTCTTCATGAATGTTTACCCGTTTCATCTCTGCTTCATCATGCCGAGAAAAATGTTGTAGCGCCAGTACAATTTCCCGAATGCGATCGGAGCCTCTATACATTGCACCTATCAAATTTTGTAGATCCTTAATGATAAAATTCAAGTCTACATCTTTAGATATTTGCTGAACTTTTGGTGTGGGTTTGGGATATTCTTGCTGATAGACCTCAATAATCTTCACTAGGTCTTCCACATATTGGCCAGCATATTGGAGATTTCCATAAATAAAACTGATCGGGTTATTAATCTCATGAGCCAGTCCAGCTACTAACTGTCCCAGCGCCACCATCTTTTCGTTCTGAATTTGTTGAACTTGAGAGGCTTTCAAGTTGTCAAGAGCCTGTTGGAGTAAAAAGTTTTTTTCTTGCAGTTTTACTTGGAGCAAACGTAAATTAATTTGATTTTCAATTCGCAAGACCACTTCTGCACCATGAAAAGGTTTTGCAATATAATCTACACCACCAACATCAAATGCCTTTACCTTATCGACAACATCATCCAGAGCACTAATAAAAATTACTGGGACTTCACTAGTTTTATCGTCAGCTTTTAATTGTTGACAAACTTGGTAGCCATCCATATCTGGCATATTAATATCCAGCAAAATCACATCGGGCAAAACCATTTGACATGCAGTCAGTGCCATTTTACCGTTTAAGGCTTTGCGAACTTCAAAACCTTGTGCAGTCAACATCGCCGATAAAAGCCGCAAATTATCTGGAGTATCATCGACCACCAAAATATTTCTTTTCTGATGGTTAGTTTGATTAAAATGCATTATTGATCAAAAGTTATGCGTATAATTATTGAGGATAGTAAACCCTTGTTTGAAATCAGCCGAAAATTTGTTGATCGATTTCACCGAAATACTTATATTTATAGTTTAACTCTCACGTGGCTGGAGAGTTTTGCAGATTATCGAAACTATTAGCCACTTATCGCCTTTGGCAACATGATGAATTGTTGCCATGATTGTAGTAAATAGCACTCACAGATTATCTAGCCAAGGATCGACAATGAAATTTTTTCCAGGTGCTAATTGATAGCTACCATTGAGGTACTGAGGTGAGCAACTCAATAGCTAGTCGTTGTTCTATGGGTTTAGAAAATAAATATCCTTGAGCAAAATTACAGTTTAAACTTCTCAATTGGGCTAACTGTTCTTGTGTTTCGACACCTTCAGCGATCGCACTCATCCCCATTGAGTTGGCAATGCCAATCATTGCTGGTACTAACCCCATATTCTCTTTATTTTCCTGCATCCGTTTGACAAAGGATTTGTCAATTTTGAGTGCATTTAAAGGAAAGCTGTGCAGGTAACTTAAAGAGGAATATCCTGTACCAAAGTCATCCATAATCAACTTGATTTTTCGCTGCTTTAGTTGTTCAAGAATTATTTTGATCGCATCGGTATTTTCCATAATTACGCTTTCGGTAATTTCTAATTCTAAATATGCCGGATTTATTTGATTTTCATAAATTATTCGGTCAATTTGTTCTACTAAATTCGGCTGCAAAAATAACCTTGCACTCAAATTGACACTCATAGTTAGAGGTTCTGGCGTCACTGGATAATGTTGCCAGATGCTTAATTGATGACAAGCTGACTGTAATACCCAAGTATTGATGGCATTAATTAAACCTGTTTCTTCAGCCACAGGAATAAATTCTATGGGAGAAACCAAACCACGAATCGGATGTTGCCAGCGCACCAAGGCTTCAAATCCAGAAATTCTGCCTGTAGCCAGGGAAATAATTGGCTGATAGTAAACGAGGAATTCTCGCCTTTCAACAGCCCTCCGCAGGTCATTTTCTAACTCTAAAAGCTGAATAGCTTCCTGATGCATCGCTGGGTTAAAAACGTGATAGTTAGCCCTTCCTTGAGCCTTAGCCCGATACATTGCCGTATCAGCATCTCGCAGCAAATACTCTGGGCGATCGTAATCTTTATTGCCCCAACTAATACCAATACTGGCATTCATAAATACTTCATATCTGGACAGTTGAAAAGCCAGTGATAACTGTTGCAAAATCCTTTCTGCAACTTGGATTGCTATATTGATATCTGTGATATTTTCTAAGAGAATTCCAAATTCGTCACCGCCCAATCGTGCTAAAGTATCAACAGGTATCAGACATGCTTGTAAGCGTTGAGCAATAGCTATCAGCAATTCATCTCCCACCGGATGACCAAGGGAATCATTAACAACTTTGAAGCGATCGCAGTCCAAAAAAAGTACTGCAAACTGATAACTAGATTCTTGCTTCGCCCGATTTAGAGCATTTTCTAGTCGCCGAATAAACAAAACTCGGTTTGACAATCCAGTCAAGGAGTCATGTAGTGCTATATCTAGCAGTTGACTTTGCAATTTCTGGCGGGAATGGATTTCTTGCTGGAGTTTTTGGAGAGTTTTTTCTAGCTCTCCAGTTCGCTGTTTTACCCGATGTTCTAGTTCAACATTTAGTTTCAATATTTCTAATCGCGCCGATCTCAATGCCAGTTGATTTTGCACACGCACTAAAACTTCTTGAAACTCAAAAGGTTTGGTGATGTAGTCTACACCACCAGCTTTAAAGGCTTTAACTTTGTCAAAAACATCATCTAAAGCGCTAATGAAAATTACTGGGATATCGGCTGTTAACTCCCAAGCTTTAAAGGTCTGGCAAATTTCATACCCATCTACTTCTGGCATCATGATATCGAGTAGAATCAAATCAGGTAATAATGTTTGAGTTGCTGTCAGTGCCATTTGCCAGTTCAAAGCTTTACGAACGTTATACCCTTCCCTTGTCAATATGGAGGATAAAACCCGGAGATTATCCGCCATATCATCAATGATCAAAATATCTTTTTTATTAGGGTCTAAATGCTCGTAATTCATTCTAAGTTTGTTGTAGTCAATTCCATGATTTTCTCAAACTGGTAGTTATTTGCTAAATCCCTGAGAACTTGGAAAACTTGAGCATTATCTGATGGAATTTGCTTGAGTAACTCTAAAATCAGTTCATCGCTACAGCTGGCTGCGGCATAGTGAATCTGTTGGAGCCACTCAGGTGGCATTTGTGATAAATGGCCCAGGAGTTCGGCAACACTTACAAAAATCTGTGTAGCTTGATCGACAACTACTGTATTTGTAGTTTCTACTTGATTGGTATATTTTAAACCCAGATGTTTGCTCAGTTTTTCCAATAATACTTCCTGTTTGAATGGCTTGCGAATAAAATCATCACAGCCAATAGACAAAATTTTCTGGCGTTCTTCTTCAAAGGCGCTAGCAGTTAGGGCAATAATGATTGTATTTGTATTGGAGCGATCCGGCATTGTTCCAGATAATTTGTAAGGGGGAGCCAAGGCTGTTGGCAGCCGCGATCGCAAAATGGACGCACTAGAAGTATCATTTTCTATGACACCAGTTGTTTCTGGTGTGGAAGACTCTTTGCGTACAACTTTCAGAACCTCACCCTCGACTGAATCGGTTAACTCCTCTGCAAGGTACTGGCTCCCCGATGACACCAGTTGTTTCAATTTTGGGAACCTCCGCGACGTATTGGCTGCCCCATGCCCAATTTCTCTAGCTTTAATAATTCTTGTGGCTTCATAACCGTCCATGACTGGCATTCGCATATCCATAAAAATCAAGTGTGGTTGCCAAGATTCCCAACTAGCGATCGCTTCACTACCATCTGTGGCTTCATTAACTTTAAAGCCTAAAGATGTGAGAATTTTAACTAGCAATATACGGCTTTCTTTGGAATCGTCAACTACTAGGATGCGGTATACCTTTTCACTAGGTGCTAAAGCTCTAATTTGTGATTTAATTTGGTTTATCGGGATTTCTCTAGGGCAAGTGAGAGCAATCTGAACATCAAAGGCAAATGTACTACCGACACCAGGCGTAGTGCTGACACTAATATCTCCTCCCATCAGTTGTACATATTTACGGCTAATCGCTAAACCCAATCCCGTCCCTTGTTGGAATTTTCTGCCGATTTCGGTTTGTTCAAAAGCCTCAAACAGCAAGTCAAGTTCTTGTGGGGCAATACCACAGCCAGTATCTTGTACCTCGAAGAAAAGAAGAGACGGATAAGAAAAATTTTGCTCCCCTTGCTCCTCTGCTCCTCTGCTCCCTTGCTC
>NZ_JADEXF010000471.1 GCF_015207245.1 Nostoc cf. edaphicum LEGE 07299 | reverse complement strand
GTACATGATAGCCATTACGGCGGAAAATTTCAGATACATAGGTTCGCAAATCGGGGTTGTCATCTACAACTAAAATTGAGTGCTGAGTCTTATGTGCTGAGTCTTGGGTATCAACATTGGGGGAGAGGTTTATTGTAATATCTTCAATATTGTCTGTTGTTGACTCTACTAGTTCTAAATCAGCTAATTCTACGCTAGCGCGGCTTGTATTCACTTCGGTAGGCGTTTCTAGTACTTGCTGTGCAGGTAAATGAGCATTTCCAGTCACCAGCCATAAACTAAAAGTAGTACCTTTACCATAAACTGATTCCACAGTGACTTTACCACCATGTAATTCTACTAATTCTTTAACTAGAGCTAAACCCAAACCACTGCCTTCATAGGAGCGGTTTGCTGAACCTTCAGCTTGGCGAAAGCGCTCAAATAGGTGGGGAATTTGTTCTTTAACAATACCAATTCCAGTATCTTGCACTTGTAATATGCAGCGATCGCGCTCAGATTTTAGTCTGACACTGATGGTGCCACCTTCGGGAGTAAACTTCATGGCATTTGACAAGAGGTTATAAACCACCTTGTCAAATTTTTCCATGTCCAAGTACACCGTCGCACACTCATCTAACTGGGTGACTAGATGCAGTTTCTTTTTCTCACAGTAGGGACGAAAAGATTCAACTATTTGGCTGACAAATTCGACTAAATCACAAGGATGAAAGCTAGGCTGCATTCTCCCTGCATTCAGGCGTTGTAAATCTAGGAGTTGATTTACCAGTCGCAGCAGGCGGCGGGAGTTACGCAGGGCGATCGCACTTTGAGAGTAAGATAATCCCTCACCAGCTGCCACCGCCGACTCTAAAGGCCCTTGAATCAAGGTAATCGGTGTGCGAAACTCATGGGAAATGTTTTGGAAAAATTCGGTTTTTTGTTTGTCTAATTCCAGTAAGCGTTCCGCTTGTTGGCGAGTTTTTTGATATAAGTGTGACTGCTGCACAGCGATCGCGGCTTGCGCTGCCACTGCTTTGGCCAAATCGATATCAGATGGCAACCATTGGCGTACTTTTTTACCTTCATGCAAGGTAATACTACCGATACATTTACCATCAGCTAATAATGGTACAAACATTAGCGATCGCGCTGGTATTTTTAAAGGTAAATCAAAACCCCGCACATCTGAGGGAGAATGGCTCACATTACCAATTACCACAGGTTCATGTGTCTGTAGCATTTGTTGGAGGATGGGATTTTCCTGAATCGATGCTTGAGAGTAGGGTAATCTCTGATTTGATAGGTGATGATTGCTACTTGAATTATTATCTGGGGCTGGCGCTTTTAAATTTTCTAGATGTTGAAAACTATCATACAAACCCACACATTCAACAAACTCATCTTCCTCTGTCCACAAAGACAAGACGCATCCATCAACTTGTAAAGCTTGTCCCAATTGTTGGGTTATAGCCGCAAAGATATCTTGAGGATCTAAGCTAGAGCGAATTGCGCTAGTAATCGTATTAATCAAGCTCTCCCGCTTGGCAAGGGCACGTACTTGTTCGTAAGCATAAGCTTGAGACAAAGCTAAGGCTGCCTGATCTGCTACCATCAACACTAACTGCACCTCATCCTCGCCCCAAAAGCGAGGCAGAGAACACTGGTGTAGTGCTAGCACTGCCATCAGTTCTTGTTGGCAGATCAATGGCACAACTAAACTAGAACAAATGTTAGCAGCAGCAAAAGCTTGCCCCCGCTCACGCAGTTCGGGAGTGTTACCGTGAATGCGCTCATCATCAATTACATCGTGAATCACTTGAACTTCGCGGGTTTCCCACACTGTCTGAGCCAAAAGAGGCAGAGGAGTTGCAGAGGATATAATGGGCAGAGACGAAAGACTTACTCCTATTTCTGCTCCGATCTCCTGCACCTCTGTTTCTTCAGAAAGAGGCTTCTGATAAATAAACCCTTTATCCGCCAACTGCTCATCTTGGAAGGGACGTAGCAGACAAACATCCACCTCCAACATGTGACCCACTGTATCTACAATTGCTTGCAAAATTTGTCTGTAGTCTAAAGCACTGCGAATCGTATTGGTAACGGTATTCAGCAGCGATTCTTGACGGAGTGTGCGGGTAAGTTCGCGGGTTCTAGCTTTGAGGACATTGTGAGTATCCAAAGCTTGCCGTACCACTGCTTTTAGTTCCTCCGCTTCCCACGGTTTCGTTACATATTTAAATACCTTGCCAGCATTGATTGCTTCCACCAGGTCTTCGACATCGGTGTAGCCAGTTAAAATAATCCGGATAATATCTGGATATTGAGTTGCTGTCAGGCTCAAAAATTCTGTACCGCTCATCATTGGCATCCGCTGATCGGAGATGATCACCGCGATCTCTCCCTCTTGAGCCAGCAGATCGAGGGCCGCAGGACCAGAGGTTGCCCTTAGCACCTTATAATCACGATAGAAAGTGCGGTAAAGCAAGTCAAGGTTGTCTGGTTCATCATCGACAACCAAAATTTTAGGCTTACTGTTTGCTTGGGATTTCATGCACCGCTTTCCTGCTGCAACGGCAGTCGGATAAAGAATAATCTGATCAGGTAAGGATTTTTCTGAGTCAGGTAAGAGCAGAGCATTTCGACCAATAGGGCTGTTTGGCTACATGACTGCTGAGTGTAGGAGCGTTTACTCACAGTAATTCGTCTCAATTGCTTGTGCCGATTACCGTTTGCGTTGGTGCAGTGTAATTGCTTTCATTGTCAGTTTTAGTGTTACAGAGTCGACGCTTGCTTGCCAAATCTTTTTTCACCTCCTGTGAGCAATGTCTGATAATACATACAGCGCTCATAGCCAGCTGAAAAATCCAGATAAAGCTGCATATTAAGTTTTCCCTCCACAGCTGTTGTAATAACACTTGCAGGTAAATTTTATTTATGATAGTCATGGTAGAGTCAGCAAAATTAAAACAATAAGATTTAAAACCAAAGTATACTATTAGACAAATACCTCTTTCTAATTTAGCAATCAGAACTATCATTAAGACAAGTGGTAGCGAGTTGAGAAGTTAGAGATTAGGGATTAGGAACCTTAGAGATTCTTGTCCCAGTACCTGTACAGCCTACTTGTACGACTTGACAACAAAGTAGTATCAGTGTGCGGTAACTGCAAAAAACAAGTTCAGTACTGTAATCAAGGTAGTTTGAAAGCAGAGTTGAGCGATAGTGTACTTACTTAACAATTTTGGATATCCTGCTTACAGATAAGTTATGCTATTCCTCTGCCCACTCGCTAAAAGCTCTATCACTTTAGAGATGTTTTTGTGGTAATCAGTTTGATATTCTGCCCACCTAAAAGAAGGTATGCAATGAATATACTGAATTTAAGGTTATAGATTTATGAAGTTGTAACTCCTAATACTCTTTCAAAAATGCAGGTTATAAAACATCCTCTAAAGTGTAAAAATTTGTTTAAACTACAAGAAAAAGCGAATTAGCAATATTGGTTCAGTTAAATCTCCTGGGCAACTCTATAAGTTCTGATTTAGTTTAAATCTTGTTTTAGGATATTTGAAAAAATTTTTGTTGAATAAAATCAATACTAAACTAGCCTTGAAATATCGGTTTTTTCACTCATACCACCAACAGGCAATCGATCCAGCTTCCTGCCAATTCCAAATTCGTACAGCTACACCTGCTGATTTGATTGGTGTTGCCCAAATTATTACTGAAAGCTTTCACTCCCATAAGGGTATATGGGGATGGGCTTTCCCGTTGCTACGTCTGGGTATTTACGAAGACTTAAGGCATCGGATGGCATCACCTGCGCCCCGTCATCTTTGCTTAGTTGCCCTTGAAGCTACTACTGGTGAGACTAATAACTTAGTAGGAAGTGTGGAAATGGGTGTGCGCTACAGTAGTGATTCATGGAGCCAGGTTGGTGTCGGTTTTCCTTACTTATCTAATTTAGCGGTTCACCCAAAATACCGTAGACATGGTGTGGCTTCAGGATTACTTACTAGCTGTGAAAAAGTCTCTCGCGAGTGGGGATTTCAAGACTTATATCTCCATGTTTTAGAAAATAACCATCAAGCACGACAGCTTTATTTCAAGCTGGGATATCGAGTGCATAAAGTCGAATCTAATTGGAATACATTTCTTCTAAGAGGCTCAAGCCAGATGTTATTGCACAAGCACCTGAGTGCTGATTCTATTAGCTGAGTGTTGTTTTGGCAATTGTAAACTTTTGTATTATTCTCCAATTAATTCGATGAAATATGTAACTCATAGCGCTAATTAAACACAAATTAAGCTAAACCATATCTACCTTGAAAACCATAGTTATTTTGACTTAGAGAAAGCTCAAAACTCAAGTCAGGACTAAAT
>NZ_JADEXF010000470.1 GCF_015207245.1 Nostoc cf. edaphicum LEGE 07299 | reverse complement strand
ATGTGTATAAGAGGCAGGTACAATGTTGTGCGTATTAGACCCAAAGGATGTGGCACAGAAGAACGTTCCGGCTTTGGTGATACTACAGTGCGTGTAAAAGTTAACTTGTGCTTTGCAATCTTAAATTTATTTTTGCAAGCTAGTTATTTCATCTTAATTTCATAGTGACCTGTCACACTGGTTTTGTAAAGGTTCATTCACTAAGGATAAATCTGCAATCTAGTTGAGATAGTTTGTTAATTTAACAGTCAAGATGAAGAGAACATTGATTTATGCTGCTGTATGTAGTCTGGCTACCACAGCTTTAATTTCTCCTGACTATGCAAATGCGAAAATAGATAATAATAAGGTTGCTAATATTGAAAATAATATGCAATCTACTCCTGCTGGTTGGCAACTAGTTAAATTGGCCTTCCAGTTACACGTTCCTAAAAAGGGCAAGGCTCTTTCCCAGCTAATTATTGATGCTCCATCCACAGTAGCTGTAAGTAATGATATTGATGTCTTAGATGATAAAGGTCAAAAAATCAAAATTAATATTTCTTTAAATAGTAGAAGAATTATTATAGATTTTCCTGAACCAGTTACTTCTAGCACTACTAAGTTGCTAATAAATCTTAACAAAATATACCAATCAACTCTTGATTCTACTTCTATTTTCCATCTTTCCGTCAAAGTCGTTGGTAGTGATACAGAGATTCCTATAGGTGTAGCTCAATTTCCCACATTTTAATTTATAGATTCTAACGAAAATTGCTTAAATTTCATCTTGATTTCATTATGAGTTGTCATGCTAGTAGATAGAGGTAGCATACCTCTTTAGCAAAACATCACCGACGATTTGAACTTGATAAGGGCAAGCTAACTACCTACTTCTCCTGATTAACGGCTGTATCAAGGGGTAGTTAAATATGGCTTTGCCAAGTTTTGATCTATCTATTAAGAGCAGATTCACTCACGATGCATGAACCTGCACTTTAACTAATGTGTTTAATTATTTTGGAGATAAATATGAAGAGGTCATTGATTTACGCCGTTGTATTGACTCTGAGTAGCACAGCTATTATTGCTCCTAGCTATGCAAGTGCTAGAACAGATGATGGTAGGGTTCCCCATCTTGATGGAAATTCACAATTCCCTCCCACACGCTGGGGAATTTTTAGACATACTTTCCGTTTACACGTTCCCCAAAATAGCAAAGCTGTCACCCAACTACTTGTCAAAGTTCCAGACAATGTAACTATAAGTAAGAACATTCAGGATATCGATGTCGTGGATGAAAAGGGGCAGAAAATTAACACTAATGTATCTGTCAACGGTAAAACAATACTACTAGCTTTCGCCGAACCAGTTGCTCCTAACACTAAGTTTGATATTGACCTTAATAAAATAAAAAGACGAAATCTTGGTAATGGTTCTGTCTATAGCTTCTCAGCTAGAGAGGTTGGCATTGATGCAGAAATTCCCATAGGTGTTGCTTGGTTTCGTACTTACTAATGCAACATTATTTTTTCAGTAATAAACTATGGGATTTCATTGAGATTTCATCTGTGAATGTCAAACTGATAATAGAAAGGAAATTGAACTAGGTTTTGAGGAGAATCAAAATGAAAAAATTGATTTATGCTGTTGTATTCACACTGGCATTTACATCTTCAGTTGATGCTGTTTTTGCAAGCGGTAAACCAGGTGATTTTAGCGCTTCCCATTTAATGAAAAGTGCTGCTACTCCTAATACTACTTATGCCACAGATGCTACTCACAAATTTGAAGTCCATGTGCAGGGTAAACCTCTGGCAGGACTTACAATTAATTTGCCTGAAGGAGTGAAAATTGATAGAGGAATTGAGGTAAAAAATCAATCAGGGCAAAAAATTCCCACGACAGTTTCTATTAATGGACAAAAAGCTACAGTAGCTTTTTCACAACCAATAGACCCTGAGACAAAACTCTCAATTTTAATGAGAGGAGTCAATACTCAAACCTATGAACCAGGCTATGGTGCAACTTGGCAGTACCAAGTCTATGCCAATCAAGTTGGATTCACGCAAGAAATTCCACTTGGTCTAGCTCTGGTTCAGACCTATCCGTAGTCAGAGCAATTCTTAGAGTGTAAGGAGCTGGTGTCTAGGGATGTCATGTTGACAGAAGTAGGGATGTAAATTGTGATAGATGCGTGTTTGGTGGTTTTTTGATTCATTAACCTATCATTAACCTGTGATTTCATCCTAATTTCATCATGCTCTGAGAATCTAGTTATAGGAGTGAATCCTGTAAATAGATTTTCAGGTTTGAAGAGACAAGAAATCATGTCGGAATCAAATTTAGGTGTGAGTGAAAAAAGAATCATGACCAAGCCATTCTGGAATGTTCTAAGGCTCAGTCCAGTTATTGTTGCCGCTATATTTTTCGCTGCTAACAGCGCCTTAGCAGCTGAGGCTAACGAACAGGTAATAACTGTAGACCAGTTGACTGCCCAATCAGACAACTTCGGTCAAGTCACATCAGTTTCTCAGTTTTCTGACGTACAACCCACAGACTGGGCATTCCAAGCCTTGCAGTCTTTAGTTGAACGCTACGGTTGTATTGCAGGCTATCCCAATAGTACCTATCGTGGCAACCGTGCTTTGACGCGTTATGAATTTGCCGCTGGTTTGAACGCCTGTTTAGACCGAGTTAACGAATTGATTGCCACTGCTACAGCAGACCTGGTAACCAAGCAAGATTTAGCTACCTTACAGCGCTTACAAGAAGAATTTTCCGCTGAACTGGCAACTCTGCGTGGTCGTGTGGATTCCTTAGAAGCTCGCACTTCTGAACTAGAAGCTAATCAATTTTCCACTACTACCAAGCTAACTGGGGAAGCAATTTTTAACGTGTCTGATGTTTTTGGCAGCGATCAGAGGGCGGTTTCCTCTGGTGTTGATCAGGCTACGGCTCCCGACTTAGACACCAATACTATTTTTGCTAACCGAGTTCGTCTGAAATTGAACTCTAGTTTTACTGGAAAAGACAATTTAGAAATTCGTATCCAAAGCCGGAATATTAGCCCATACGGTACGAATGTAACGGGTACAAACATGACCCGTCTATCGTTTGACGGGAATGAAAATAACGATGCTTTAATCGATAAAGTTAACTACGCTTTTAACCTGAGCGATGCAGTGCGCGTCCAGGTTGATGCTGCCGGTGGTTTGTTGTACGAAAACAGCATTAACACCTTCAACCCTGACCTTCAAAGCAGCGGTAAAGGTTCTATTTCCCGCTATGGTCGGTTCAGCCCCATTTATCGTCAAGGAGAGGGCGGTGCAGGTGCGACCCTAATCTTCAATCCCAAAGGAGCTTTCACTGCATCTGTAGCTTATCTAGCTGGCAGAGCTAACGATCCTAGCGATGGTTCCGGTCTTTTCGATGGTTCCTATGCAGCCTTTGGTCAGATATCTTTCCAGCCCACTCAGGCATTAAATGTTGGTTTGACCTACGCTCGTACCTACCAAAATGGAGGACAGATTAACCTATTTAGCTCCACAGGCAGCGTCTATGCAAATAACCCCTTTCAAGGTGCTGCTTTGACTGCTAACCACTACGGTGTAGAAGCTAGCTTTAAACCAAGCCCTAATATTACTATTGGTGGTTGGTATGGTTTCAGCGATGCACAAGCTCAGAGTGGTGCTCAACAGGGTGATGAAGCAGACTTTAACTATTGGGCGGCTACCCTTTCTTTGAGAGACTTTGGCAAACAAGGTAACGTGCTTGGTTTTATTTTTGGTCAACCACCTAAAGCGACTGACAACGATTTTATCCAGGCAAACGGTGTTCGTCGTGAAGATGACGGCACATCCTATCACCTGGAGGGGCTGTACAAACTGCAACTCACTGATAATATTGCCGTTACCCCCGGTTTGTTAGTCATCTTCAATCCTGAGCATAATGACACAAACGATACTGTTTATGTTGGTACACTGCGTACTACTTTCACTTTTTAAAACTGCTATCATCATGATTTCAGTAATAGTGTTGTCATCAATACATAGAACTGTTTTTAAGTTCTAATTCTGTCTAGTAGTATGTGTTAAATACAACACTCTAGTCTTTCGATTAGGGTGTTGTATTATTTAGGCAAGTATAAATTTTAAATTTTCTGAGGCAGCTTGATATTTCATCTTAATTTCATACTGATTTGTCACAATAAAGATAACTCAATAGATTTATTGCTAGCAGTTAGTTAGTTTCCAGAACTCCTCTAACTGACTTTTGCTCACACCACTTTACAATCATTTGTGGCAATGAGGTCTATTGAGTTTTTTCTAACTGTTAATATTTTAATACTTTGATTTTAGACAAAATAACAAAAACTTATGCATTAAAA
>NZ_JADEXF010000469.1 GCF_015207245.1 Nostoc cf. edaphicum LEGE 07299 | reverse complement strand
CTCCATAGCCAACGATGTAACCAAAAGGGATGATCCCAAGACTGTTTAGTTATTTCTTCATTTAAAACGTGCAATCGCCAAAGTTGCCACATAATTAGTAACCAGAGTGTTTCACCAATTCGACGGCCTTGAATAGCTGCTCCCAGTTTGCCTTCAACGATTTGTGCCGCGATGTGAGGATAAAAATGATTGTGAGCGCGAAGTACTTCTGGATTAAGCCAAATGCCGAGTTGATGCCAAAAATCATTTAAACACCAAGAAGTTAAAGGAACCCCCATACCCCGCTTTTGCCGCCAGACAATTTCGGGTGGAAGCCAATTTTCTACAGCCCGTTTGAGGATATATTTTTCACAAGCACCCTGTAAACAGAGTTCTCCAGATAAGCGGAATGTCCACTCAGCTAAAGGTAAATCACAAAAAGGCGATCGCACCCACAACCCATGAGCAAACCCCAATGCAGTGGCACGGGGATGGATATTCTGCGCTCCTTTGAGCATCAAACTAGCACGGCGCAAGCGATGCAGCAAAGATGGACACTCATTGCGATCTAAAGCTGCCAATAGCCAATCTTCAGGATGCAAATTTTGGATCTGTGCATAAACCTCCGGCTGATAAACTTGAGATTCGTATCCCCCAAGACGGTGAAAGGTGCGGAGATATTGCTGAATAAAAGTTTCCTGTCCAGCGGGATTTTCTGCTTGATAAACACCTGCGGCAATTAAAGGTTTGTTCGTCCAACCGGCAAACAATTGATCTCCACCTTCACCGTTAAAAATTACCTGAGTTTCCTGACTCGCTCTCTCAGACAGGAGATACAACGGCACACACACACCATCTCCAAAGGGCAAATCTAATGCTTGCACAGTCGGAATTAAAGCATTCTCAATCGAACTTGGGGTTACTGCAACTTTAACAAGTGGAATTTTGAGAAACTCGGCGACTTGTTCGGAGTATGGATATTCTGGAATCCCTGCGTTACCAAAATCTAAAGTGTAGGCGCGGACTTTCACCCCTGCTTGTACTAGCAGCGCCGCCACCACTGAAGAATCGAGCCCACCAGAAAGAAACACCCCGACAGGCTCATCCTTTAAATCTGCAATTTGTCGCTCAATAGAATCTTTAAGGAGAGTTTGCAATTCAGTAATTGCTGTAGCTTCATCTGTTAACTGTTCTGGCGCTTCCCGCCACGAGTGGATTTTTTTAGATTCAGGTGTTTGCAGCTTACCTGATTGGCGATCGCTCTGCCAAACTAATTCCGTCCCAGCCGTCACTGCAAACACCTGATTAATAGGAGTTAAGGGTGTGGGAACATAAGAAAAACAGCTATAGCCATATAACCCAGGAATGCTAACTTCTGACTCTTGCAAAATCGGTAAAAGTAATTGCAGTTGGGATGCAAACCAGATTATTTGTCCTTGCACAGTCCAATACAAAGGAACTCTTCCGAAAGGTTCTCTTCCCAAAACTAAGCAGTTGTTATCTTGGAGACTTATCCAAGCATCGGGTGAACTAAATAATCCTGATGCGGAGATGGCAGCAATTTGATTTTGTTGCAGTGGGGGATTGCCATGAATTCCTATATGAACAACATTCCAGATGGGAGGAGAATAACTTTCCTGTGCAGAAAACTGATTTTTCAGACCTCTAACCCCCTTCCCTAGTAGGGAAGGGGGAAAATTCAAAGCCTCTCCCCTACAAGGGGAGAGGTTTGGAGAGAGGTTTTCCACAACACTACTTAACAGCGCTTCCAACTCCTGTTGAGCGCCGTAACCCCAATAGCCAAGAAAGTGATGCGGGATAACCATCTGGGCTATTTAACTTCAAAGGTTGCATCGCTAATCTGCCGACCTTCTAGGAACATCTGCACTTTCCACTTGCCGACAGTTGCAGTTGGGTTAATAATGTACCGACACTGAGTATCCCAGACAGACGTATTAATTTCGCGGGTTTGATAGTTATTTTGCTTGACAATTTGACCACTTGGGTCAATCCAATTACAAGAGAGAGCCAGCTTTTTACCTAAAGGTGCATCCTTTAAGGTGACACGATACAACACTTCTGGATTGGTTTGGCGAGAAATTGTCTTTAAGTCGCCGCCATTATCTTGTGTCAAAGTGATGCGGTCTTGTTGAGTAGAAACACGGGAAAGTGTAGAACTTTGCTGCTGCATGAAAAATATTGTAGATGCAATGACCACCACTACAACTGCCACCACTCCAGAGGTAATCCATCGATTCCGGCGTTGCTGTACTTCCAGTGCTTGGCGGCGATTTAACTGAATCAGCGCTTCATCTAGTAACTCTGGTGGTAAATTCAACTCCTGTAAAATTTCTCTAACTTGCTGTTGGTCTAGTTCCGCTTCCCGACGCAATTGCAGACCTTCTACTTCTGTAACTATTTGTGATAATTGCTCTTGAGTCAGTCGCTGCGTCATAGCTTAACTCCTGTTGAAAAACTTGATGGCGATCGCTAAATCTCGCTTTTGTAGGTACATCATAAGCTACAAAATAAAGTTGTTGCTTTTCGGATTATTTAAGAGATACTTTTGTAAACACAGTGTACACCGTAGCTTTTTAAGGGGAGCTAGGGGGGATCAGTTAGTGCCTAAAATCACAGCCAACCACTTTTCAAACAACCTCTTAGGAACTTTTGCAAGAGGTCTAATAATCAGTCTTTTGTCTTGAAGGCGATTTATCGCATTTTTAGCGATCTAGAATTTTCATCAAAAAACCTTAACCGAACCGTATTGGCTTTGCTGACTTTTCACGGTATCTGGAAAACCTCTCTCTAAATCTCTCTCCTAAAAGGAGAGAGACTTTGAATTTTCCCCCTTCCCGCGTCGGGAAGAGGGTTAGGGGGTTAGGTTTTTGGTGGACTTTTCCACATAACGTGAAAAGTCAGATTCTTTTTTCTGTTGCAGTATATAAAAATCCCCCATAAACCTCCTTAAAAGAGAACTATGGGGGACTATTTAAAAGTATTGAAAATCTATCTAAATATATAGACGAAAGTTGTAAGTTTGCTGAATGCAACCATCAATTCCCCCAGCATCAAACAGTGGTTGTCTGTAAAATGGGAGACTTCACCTGACGTTGACTCGTGACAACCATCTCAATGGGACGATCTGGGCCTGTCACCAAACCACGGCGTTTAGGTCGCACTTCACCTTTATTAACTAGTTCTAATTCCCGGCTGGAAAGGATTTTGACGAGTGCTAGCTTCAGTTCCAACTGGGCAAATGCTAGCCCAATACAGCGCCTAGCACCACCCCCAAAGGGCAAGTACTCATAGGCAGAAAATTGCCGTTCTAAAAAGCGTTCTGGCTTAAACTGCTTAGGTTCTGGATAAATATCTTCCCGTTGGTGGGTCAGATAAATGGAACCAAGTAAGACTGTACCCGGTTCTAGTTCGTAACCACCCAACAATAGGGGTGTTTTTACTACTCTGGGAAAAGTGAGTATACCTACTGGGTAAATGCGTAACGTCTCAGAGCAAACAGCGTTGAGATAGGGTAACTTGAAAATGATGTTAGGGTCTGGGTTATCGCCCAAGCTACCTAATTCTTGTATTAGCTTTTGGCGCACTGATGGTATTTTGTGAATCCAGTATAATGCCCATGCTAAGGCTGTGGCTGTGGTTTCGTGACCAGCGACTAACAGAGTCACCAATTCATCGCGCAACTCTTCATCAGTCATAGGTTGACCTGCTTCATCCCTAGCAGCCATGAGTAAGCTGAGAATATCTGTGCGTGATGAGTCTGCTTTTTCTCGACGTTCTCGAATTTCCTGGTAGATGAGTTCGTCAGCTTCTTGCTGAAGGCGCTTCTGTTTTCCCCAAAAGTTAATCGGGCCAAAATCCCTTTGCAAAGCTGGAAAATAAAGCAAAGCCACACTTAACCGAGAACTAGCCTTTTCTAAAAGATCGCCCAAAAAATGCTGTAGTTTTTCGGCGCGAGGTCCTTCATATAGCCCAAATACAGCTTGCATAATCACCCGCAGGGTAATAGCTTGAGTTGCAGACCGAATATTAAAGGGTTTACCTATTTGGTATTGGCTGATAACTTGTTCGGTGACATCAGTAATTACCTGACTATAGTTTCGCATTCTTTCGCCATGAAAAGGAGGCATTAACAATTGCCGTTGGCGTTGATGTTCAGCCCCACTGATTGTAATCACAGAATGCTTACCCAGCAAAGATTCAAACTCCTCATTCATCTCACCAGGGGCTTCTAATTCCTTAGTATCATTTGTCAAAATTTGCTGTTGCGCTTGAGGGTTGCTGACAATCACCAAAGGAGGAGAATTTTTCTCTAATCTGATAGTAAAAATCTCTCCATACCTTTTGGCGCAAGCTTCCATAAATGACATAGGAT
>NZ_JADEXF010000468.1 GCF_015207245.1 Nostoc cf. edaphicum LEGE 07299 | reverse complement strand
ATTTTGGACTGCAACGTTCCTTTATTTAAAGCTTACACCACCGACCTATACTAGTTCTTCAGCTATTAATCTGCCAGGAGCATGGTCAAATGCCAATATTAATTTACCAAACATTGGCTATGCTAATTATGAAAATGTGTCTCCATACGCTGCTCTTGCTTCTCAAGATCCAAGAGAAATTTATAAATTTATTGCTGAAAGTGACCCTATATTAAAAGCGGCAGCGGATCAACTTAATATGTCTTTAGAAGAGTTTGGCAAACCTCGGCTCAAGCTAATAATTAATACTTCCATGATGAGCATTGACTTCCAAGGTGCGAGTCCCCAGGAAGCTAAAAATAAATCTTTAGCTTTTTATAAAGCCTTGCAAGCAAGACTCAACATACTACGAAATCAAGAAGCTGTTCAAAGAGATATAGGTTATCAAACTTCCCTAATTTCTTCGCAGAAAAAATTAGAAATTGCTCATAAGCGCCTTGCCGATTACAAAGCACGTTCAGGTTTGAACTCTCCAGATCAAATTAAGGATCTTACAACCAATATTGAACAGCTACGTAGACAACGATCTGAGATAATTGGTCAACAGCAACAGGCTAGTACTCGTCTGGCACAATTATCGGATAATTTAAAACTATCTGCTGGACAAGCTACAGATGCTTTTACACTTCAAACAGACCAGATATTTCAACAGAACTTAAAAAATTATAGTGATGCTAGCGCTTCTGTGGTTGTTTTAGAATCAAAGTTTTTGCCTAACCATCCAACATTAATTGCAGAGCAAGCGAAAAGAGACGCTGCTCAAGAGGCCCTGCTAGTTCGAGGTCAGTCTCTTTTAGGACGAAAATTCACTTTGGCAGTTTTAAAGCAGTTAAGCCTTAGTAGCAATAACTCTGGTAACAACGTTCCTCGAGATGCTCTTTCGCAAGAACTAGTTATAGTTCAGGCAAACCAAAAGGGATTCACCGCTCAAGCTCAAGCACTAGAACAACAGATTAACCAGCTTGAGAGTAGGCTCAAGAATTTAACACAGCTGGAGACCACCTTGGATTCGCTGAAACGAAATGCGCAAATTGCGGAAGCGGTCTTTTCCTCCAATTTGACCAGACTAGATATTGGCAAGTCGAATACCTTTGGCTCTTATCCACTGATTCAACTTGTTATACAGCCTACATTACCTGAAAAACCGACTTCACCAAAAGATAAATTGGTTTTACTCGGTTCAACTTTAGGCTCTCTTTTCGTATCCCTTGGGCTGGTGTTACTTTGGTGGCGCGAACGTAAAAATTTAATATCTGATAAGACTGTGAGTACAGAGAGGAAGAGAATGGAACAATGAAACCTCAAAACTTTGAAGAAAGTCTTGTTTGGTATTGGATAATTAGTACCTATGTATTTTATTTTATTGGTATTTTATATCCTGTAAATTTTGTATTAGCCTGGATACTGTTTTTTTACCTATGTAAGCGGCTTTGGAACCAAACAGCGCACACTAGTATTGAAAAAAGAATCAAAATTTATTGGATACATTGGGTTTGGATTGTCTCTATTCTGGTCATAGCGATCGCTACAATTGTCGGCTGTGTAACTTATGATGTAGGTACAAATCAAACTCTTAGGTCGTTAATTAATTGGTTTACAGATTGGGCTTTGCTAGCACTATTTCCATTAAGCGGCTGTCTCAATATTCGACCACAACTAATTTATAGAGCCGTCTGTATCTTATGCCTTCAAAGTTTGATTTTAATTCCCTTCTTTTATCTAGCTTGGATATTACAGTTGCCTGCACACCTATATTCTTCTCCAATTGAAAGATTAATACAGAATGGTGAGCTTTTTTACAATGTAAATCTCTATGGTAGTGATTACGGTACGAATAATGTCCGTCTATTTCTATTTGCACCTTGGGCACCTGCGCTAGGTCTTATTGGAAACATCTACTTCTTCCTTGCTCTTGAAGAACCTAACAAGAAGTGGCGCTGGATTGGTATAGTTAGCTCTTTAGCTATGAGTATAGTATCTGTTTCTCGCTTATCTTTGATAGCTTTACCAATAGTTTTCACATTAGTTTTATTGCTTACAAAAATTACTAAACCTACTACGCAAATTGCGATCGGATTTGTTAGCTTTTTAGCAGGTATTTTTAGCACGGCACTTGTTACTACTATTAAGGATGTTAAAGAAGCATTTTATAATGCTAGACCGGACTCTTCACGAGTGCATGAAGCTTTAGGTGTAATTGCCTTGGAGAAATGGAAAGAAGCTCCTATCTGGGGTCATGGTTTTCGAGAAGCACCAGGGCCTAAAGTGTTAGCAGAAATGCCTATTGGCTCTCACCATACTTGGTTTGGTCTCTTGTTTGTTAAAGGGATAGTTGGCTTCATTGCTTTTTTAGTACCAATTGTATTGAGTTTTATAGTTTTGATGATTAAAGCACAGAAAAGCACAACTGCCAGAGTAGCATTGTATTTTCTTGTCACTCTATTACTTTTTACATTTAATGATAGCCAAGAGGCTTTAGGTTACTTATACTATCCTGGTTTAATCATCATGGGAATTGCATTCAAAGAAGAAGTGCAGCCTCGTAAATCTTCTCTTCATAAGAAGCCTGAAGCTGCTTATACTTAAATTTTAAATTGATAAAAAATATCTAATTTTCTCTTAAGGATGCCCTCATGTTAATCAAAAAGCTAAGGCAAAAAGTATCTAGTCAATATTTGCGTAATATTGGTTGGATGGGGGGAGCGGAGTTAGTAAATCGTGTTTTCCGATTGGGAACAACAGTTACTTTATCTCAACTGTTAAATCCCTACGATTATGGATTGATAGCAATCGTTTTGACTACCAATGAATTTGCAACTGTTTTTACCTTAAGAGCTGGAATTGGATCTAAGATTGTTCAGGCAGCAGAGAAGGATCTGAAAATTATTTGTCAGACATCTTACTGCCTTAATTGGATACTATGTGGAGTAATGTTTATTCTTCAGTGTCTTGCCGCTTTACCAGTTGCTTTGTTTTATAGTAATAACCAAGTTATCTTACCTATCTGCGTTATGGCATTAGTCTACTTAATGCTGCCAATCTTTGCAGTTCAATCTGCCTTAATCCAGCGAGAGAACCGCCTGAAAATTACAGCATTATGCAATGCCACGCAGTCGATTCTAATCAATATTCTCACTATAGCTTTAGCTCTATTAGGGATGGGAATGTGGGCTGTTGTTATACCTATTGTTATTACGACTCCAGTATGGATTGTTATCAATCTGATGAATCATCCTTGGCGTCCTACCATGTCGTTTAGTTTTAATAAGTGGCAAGAAGTTGTTAGTTATGCTAGAAATATCCTTGGCGTTGAGTTACTAAATAAGCTAAGAGCTAATCTTGATTACCTGATCATTGGACGTTTTTTAGGAGTCCAGGCGCTAGGAATTTACTATTTCGCTTTCAATGCTGGGTTAGGAATCAGCATGAATGTCATAAATACAATGACTTGGTCTTTATACCCGCATCTTTGTGCTGCTCGGGGAAACGTTAAGCAGTTTCAAGAACGTTATTTTAGTAGCCTTAAAACATTTGCCTTAATTGTATTTCCATTAGTTTTGCTACAGTCAAGCCTAGCTCCATTTTATGTACCAATTGTTTTTGGGCAAAAGTGGGTAACAGCAATTCCAATATTGATAGTTATCTGTTTGTCAGCGCTACCACGCCCATTTGCTGATGGCGCTTCGATGTTACTTAACTCTGTAGATAAAAGTCACATTAATCTTTATTGGAACCTAATTTTTACTACAATTTTTACAATTTCATTACTAGTAGCTGTGAAATGGGGAATTTTTTGGGTAGCTGTTGCGGTTCTCATGACTCATTTATTAGCGTTACCTCTTTACAGCATTTGGGCTAGTAAATATGTTTTATCTAGAACTCAATCTTTATCAATTGCAAAATAAAAATTCAATGGCTCTCAGGATTTAATTAAAGCTAAGTAAAAATTTGGCTTTTTATAGAGATAGCTTCTTCTTGCTACACTCATTCATTGAGAAATAACAAATAACTACGAGGAACTAAAATTAATGGCTACCACCCAACCGGAACAGCTGAAAGAAGTTCTGCATAAATCACTAGGGAAATTAGAGACATTTCAAGAGTGTGCATTATTAGACTATCCTGACTATCCTAA
Source organism: Nostoc cf. edaphicum LEGE 07299 (assembly GCF_015207245.1). Classification (GTDB taxonomy): domain Bacteria; phylum Cyanobacteriota; class Cyanobacteriia; order Cyanobacteriales; family Nostocaceae; genus Nostoc; species Nostoc edaphicum_B. Next base: position 207 of record NZ_JADEXF010000468.1, on the reverse strand, counting down.
TATTGGCGATCACCTGATCGCGTTAGGTACTGTACTTTATTTAATAAATGTGCAAAAAACAAAAATTAAATATACTGCCAGTCCTAATAACTTTTCTAGCAAAGTAATGGAAGAAAGAATTGGAAAATCTCCTATTTTGCTGCAAGGAGGAGGTAATTTAGGCGATCTTTGGACTGCTCATCAAAAATTTCGCGAACAGATTATTTC
>NZ_JADEXF010000467.1 GCF_015207245.1 Nostoc cf. edaphicum LEGE 07299 | reverse complement strand
ACCTATGGCACAGCACTAATTGACCTAGAACGCAGCAGACCAATCGCTCTACTCAAAGACGCAAAAGCCGAAACCCTAGCAGAATGGTTGAAAGCTCACCCTGGTATCAAAATCGTCTCACGAGATAGATCAAAAACTTATGAAAGTGGTATTCGCCAAGGAGCGCCAGAAGCCATTCACGTTGCAGACCATTTTCACTTATTGCAGAACTTAGCTGAAACACTTAACCAAGTATTTGGTACACATCATCAAGCTCTCAAAGCTGTCGATGAAGCATACAGTCTTTCATCAGTAACCCAAACCGACGGTACTGCGAGTGTGCGAGTACCACGACCAAGCCGTGAACAACAGGCACTCTTATTAGCAGAACAACGCTATGCGAGAAGACTTGCTATCCATCAGCAAGTTTGGGACTTACATCAACAAGGTTGGAGAGCAAAAGCTATAGCCCGTCAAGTTGGTATTGGTGTAACAAGTGTGTTTAATTGTCTGCGTACATCAATTGCTATAAATTTACACGCCTATTTCCTCAATCAGAATTGTATGGCTTAACTAGCCAAATACGCCGTTCTTCTGTATCTGTAGCATCTAATATAGCAGAAGGCTATGGCAGGCGCTCAAAGCCAGAATATATACAGTTTTTACATATTGCTTTAGGTTCTTTGAGAGAACTTGATACCCAATTAATCATTGCTAAAGAAGTAGATTTAGCTGACAAAAACCTTTTCACTCCCCTATTAAATGAGGTTGAGGAAATGCAAAGTATATTAGTTGCTAGCTTAAACAAACTTAAAGCTTGAATTTACTACTTATTCCTTTCTTTCTTCCTTCTGCCTTCTGCCTTCTGCCTTCTGCCCTCTGCCTTAAAGCGCGTAACCTTTCATCATCACCAAAAGTTGCCAAGAACCATAATCCTGGTTTGTAAATGTCTTGATTGCAGGTTTGAGCGATTAGTATTGCAGGTCGCTACACATAATGTGCCAGTCACAATCGTCGAAGGTGTCAAAAAAGCGGGGGCATTACTGACTGCTGGTTATGCTGCGATCGCAATTCCCGGTGTTAACGCTGGATACCGCACACCTACTCATGAGTACGGTACAGCTAATGGCAAACCATACCTCATCCCAGACTTGAAGCATTTTGCAACACAGGGGAGACAGGTTAACATCTGCTTTGACCAAGACAATAAACCTGAGACAATCCAGCGAGTCAGAACCGCTATCAGTCGCATGGGACGGCTGCTTGTGAATGAGGGCTGTTCGCTACGAGTGATTGATTTACCATTCGGGGCAGAGAAAGGAGTTGATGATTTTATCTATGCCTTGGGTCAGTCGGCATTTGACGCACTCTACAATACAGCTGTTGCATTGGAGTTGTGGGAGATTAAGCTGTTCACTCTGCTGACTTATCCGCCTGCGATCGCACTCAACCAAAGATTCTTGGGCCAGCTTCTCGTCCCCGAAGGCGAAAAGCTGATTATCCTCAAAGCCCCTAAAGGTACTGGTAAAACCGAATGGCTGGCAACTGAGGTGGCGAAAGCACATGACCTTGGACGTAGGGTGTTAATCATCACCCATCGGATTCAACTGGGTGAGGCATTGTGTAATCGGTTTGGTGTTAACTATGTTACCGAAGTCCGCACGAATGAAACAGGCACATTGTTAGGCTACGGCGTGTGTGTGGATTCATTGCATCAAGAAAGTCAGGCGCGATTCAACCCCAATGACTGGTCAAATGATGTGATTATTATAGACCAGTAAACCAAAAAGTTTTTGAGAGAAGAGCAATCGCTAGACACAATGTAGCTTATGATACTTAAAAACACAGAATTTTCTGACTAGCAGACATAGTATAGATTATGATTACTTATAATTAGCTAGCCGAAAATGGTCAATATTAACCTGATGGAATATAGATGCTTTCAACGACTTGATATTTCCGCTGTAGGGCTTGAGATAAAAAGGCTAACATCTGTTTTAGCGCAAAAAGTATGCGATAAATTAATCGGCTACCTTTCCTTTTACGACTGATTCTGACGCTTTCCCTTCCTATATTTACAAATAATCCATAAATCAAATGTAACTGAATCATCTTTATCTCTGGTTATTGTATAAGGAATTTTATAACTTTTTTTACCCTTTAAAAATTGCTTTATTCCTCCTTTCTTTCCCGTCTTGATAGCAGGCATAAGAAAAGGAATATCTAATGCCTGCAACCATCGGATTACAGGAGTATTAAAAAAACCTCTATCTAAATAGAGTTTTTTCACATTTATTTTAAGAGAGTCAAGTTCTGCTAATAAATAAGTAATCAAAGCAACACTAGTATCTGATTGACGAACACCCCTTATTGCAAGGGTTACACGCTTATTCTTAGTAATCACATATAAAGTTGCATAGGCGTAAAATGAATGAGTACCAGCTTTGGCTTGACTTCGATATATGTATGCTGATTCCTCTGATGTTGGCTTACCATAATAACAAATCAAATTTAAATCAATCGCTATTTTTAAAGAGCTTTTTTTCAAACAATCAAGGAATTCGACTTTTCAGTGCTTGATTTATTTGCGCTTCTAATTCCTCAAAGTTGTTGATTTTATTGAGATGATATCTAATATCATTAGCTGTGGGAACGTTCTTTAACAATTTGGCTGTATTTTCAATACTATCTCCACTACTAGCTGCCTTAATTAGAATTTCAAATAAAGTTTGCTGGTCACATCCCCCCTGAGAATCAAAAAGAAAAATTCTCTACTAAACACTCAATAACCTGCGTCTTGGGTTTCTGAGGCGGTTATTGCCAGTTCTTCTGATGAAACGCTCAATTTTTTCAGTCAATATGCTACACACTACTCTCATCATTTCATTTTTGGAAATCTTTCAGGATGCTATAAGCATCATTTATAGGTTGAGTATTATATAGCACTTTGAAACACGTAAACTGAATTAGCGATCGCTCTTTGGGAAAAACTTTTTGGTTTACTGCTTGTGCAGTAAGCCTCAATATTAATAAAGACTGCCCTGACTGAGAAGCAAAAAATTAAGATATCAAGTAATACTACAACAAAATTTAACAACTGGCATTCTGGAAGTATCTGATTAAAATTATGCCAGTTGCAGCAATTAGCCTTCCTACAGGACTTGAATTACCAGCAGCGATCGCAGATTTCGATACGTATATTGATGAATTACCGCGATGCTCCATCCAAATGTTTTGGCGAATCATGCCTTGCCAAAGGTAAAAAATGCTGATTCATGCCAAAAAACAATAATTAATTTTGGAGATTATGAATTACAACCACCGAGATTTTATTAGCAAATCTGGTAATAAGATTATCGTTGATGAGGAAAGACTCGACATATTCTGGTCAGATACTACCCCAATACCTGAGTGGCACCCCACAGTAAATATTCCGACCTACGGAACGCTCAAAACTCTGGTAGTCGATATTGAGACGGCAGGGATAAACCCAAGAGAAAATCGTATCTATGCAATTGGCTGTATGAGGGAGATAGGAGAGATTGCCATTTTTATGGATCAAGCCGAAAGCAAAATCCTCCTGGAGTTTTTCAAACACCTAGAAGCAAGCAAACCAGAAGTAATTTACACCTACAATGGAACAGAATTTGACCTACCGTTTCTCATCACCCGCTGCGAGTTACACGGCATTCCTCATCCATTTAGAATTGCATCTAAGAAGCGCACTATCCGAACTGCCCAAGTACGCGGCGAACCACTGGAAATTCGGGAGGTATTGATCCGCAACTGCCTACACGTAGATATCTTTATCTGCGTTCTCAGGTGGGATTTTGTTGCCAAGGAACTTACTAACGGGCGATCGCTTAAACAGGTGGTACTGGAAATGGGATTGCGTAAGCAAGCGCGACTGGTTCTCCCCTATGAAGAAATTCTCGCCTGCTGGAAAGCCGGTTCTGGTAGTAAGGGATGGCAGAAAATCAAGGATTACCTTATTTACGACTTGGAAGATACGCAACTCATAGCTAATAGGCTTGTACCGTACCCTCATATCACTATGAAGCACTCGTTGTACCGGGGATGAACCTCCAGCAATTAGCCCTCGCTGGTAACGGCAGCAAGTGGAAGCAAATATTCTCGCATCACTACCCAGGATACAAACCCAAACCCGACCGTAAGTATAAATTCCAAGGGGGGATAGCCTACTCTATTCCAGGACTATATAAAAAGGTTGGATACATCGATATCAGTTCTATGTACCCCAAAACCATATTGTCGAAAGGAATTGTCTCTCGTAAGGATACAAAGCGAATCGGCTTGAGCATCTTGCAATATTTGGTAAATGAAAAATCAAGGTTGGAACAAGTTGCCAGCACCGGAGACATTGTTGCCAAGGAAAAAAGAG
>NZ_JADEXF010000466.1 GCF_015207245.1 Nostoc cf. edaphicum LEGE 07299 | reverse complement strand
GGGTTAGGGTGGGGTAAAACTGACACGAAAACTCAGTGAGTAAACTATTTGAGACTTGTGTGTACACCGTAGCTTACCAAGGGGAGGGTGCGCGATCGCGCAGGTGGGGTATTAACCTATCCCTTAGCTTGTAATCCATTGAACTAATTTTGTGAAATACCTACACCTCTAATAAGCAAGTCAACCGAAGCATCTTGTCGGTTGACTTAACTTAATATCAAAATTAGTATCGCTGAATAAATAAAACAATTACACTTTGCCAGCCAAGTTCATCAATTGTTTGAAGTTCACAAGATAAGTGATGTTGTTGGCGCTATCAATTTTGATCCACCCTTTTTCATGCAGCTTTTCCATGATTTTGGTGGTTTCTTCAACGCCGATTTCTGTCACCTCTGCTAAATCTTTAAAGGGAATGTTAAAAATTTCTCTTCCTAAGTCTGATTCCTGACCATAGCTTTCACCCAAAGTCACTAGGGTATGAGCGAGTTTAACTGCTGGTGGTGAAGACCGCATTTGCAAGCGCACGTTAATTTGCCGCAATCGGCGCACCATCAGTTGCAACATGCGGTGATGTAACTGCGGGTCTTTAAACAATATTTGAATAAACCGCTCTCTGGAAATACTCAGCAACTTCACGGGTGAAAGGGCAATGACATCAGTTGAGCGTGGAGATTCATCCAAAATTGCCATTTCTCCAAAAAAATCGCCACGCCCAAAAATTGCCAAAGCTACTGAATCTTCCCCGACGGTACGCCGGACTTTGACCCAACCAGAAACCACGAAGTAAACGGCGTTACCCCAGGCATCTTCCATCACAACGGCTCGCCCAGATGGGTATTCATGTTCAATTGCAACGTTGAGTAGCCATTCCAATGTCTGTGGATTGGCTGTACTCATTAAGGGGAAAAGTTCACTAAAAACCTCAGTTAGCATGAAATATTTGCAACAATAGGATTTAAGAGCGGGTAACTAACTTTAACTTTGCTACTATTTGAGTTTGTTTAAACCGTAATCTTACTCAGAATACGATCGCAAAATTTGTATTTATTTAGAGATGAATCTCTAAGCTTTATCAGTCTAGGATTCCATTACAACATAACAATTATGTATGCGAACGAAATCAGCGTTTTCACCTACTGACTGATGATTTACTCTTTGTTGGTAGATTGCTATCTAGTGCCAATATTTTGATCTGTTGGTCTAAATTTTTCACTAATTGATTCAGGGCAACTAAAGCCTCTAATTGCTGAGAATCAAGGCTAGGATTCACTAAAACTTGTTCTTGTAGTTCATGTAACTTAATGCTTAGTTGCTGAGAAATTCCTAAAGCATCGCGGCCTATACGCGTCAATTGTTGTTGTTGATAGAATTTTAATGCTGCTCCCCGCAATACTTGGAGTGTTGCCTCTTCGCCGTAGATTCCCGGCATGACTCGCAAGCGTAATAATAAGCGATTTTTTTGATATACGTATTCTTTTTCTACTTGTTTTGGTTCTGTAACCGTGGTTACAGGCAGGGAAGCAAACCGCTTTAATTCATTCAATACTCCTTGAAAAACTGAGAGCGGCAGTTTGTCTAATACAGACTGCAAAACTCCATTGTCACTCCACAATATTCTGCCTTCGTAAGCTTGTCTTTCTAAGTACAGCCGACCAATTCCCCCAGCCAAGATTCGCCCTAGTAATTCTTCTAGTAATTTTTTTGGTGGCAGCGTTGTTAGCAACTCAATCGGATTCAGCAGTTCGGAAGCTTGTGTGGGAAAAATAGGTAAATTGTTTGATGATGTGGGTTCAGAATCCTCTCCCGATTGAGTTCTGGAAATAGGGGTCAAGAACGTCGTAGTTTGAGATGATTGGTCTAGCTCTGGGATAGGAGGCAAGTCTACCCGCTGTCCAGAATTTTGACGCTTTTGTGTCTGAAACACCATCAATACTGGTTGTTGATTAGATTCCGAGTTGGCATCTAGGGAAGGACTAGGTGTGTCAGCAATCATAGCTGGACTATTTGTTGGGGGAAAGTCCACTGTTGACTGATGCACTTGTTGGGCATCTAGCTGAGATGTATTCTTATGGTTGAGGTAGGCTGATAGTATTCTGCGGTGAGCATCGGCTGCCATCGCCTCAATCACCATTGTGCAATTGATATAAGACAAAATGCGACCAACGTAATCTAGGGCTTCGCTCTCTTCTGGATAAACCATACCTAGCAAGAGGTTTTTGTCTTCTAATCTAAAGGGTAAAATCTGGTGGTAGAGGCAAGCTTCAAAGGACAAAAGATTATCAATCAGGTGGAACATTTGTTCGCGATCGCCTCTTTCCTCCCACTTAGTTTGAGCGGCAGTTAGTATTTGCTGTCCATGTGCTGCGGTATCATTTAGTTCGCCCTTTGAAGACAACATAGATTTGATTCGTTGGTGTTTACTTATATTTTGCCTCTATTTCAATAGGTAGTTAATAAAGATACTTTGTTAAATTGTTAAAATTTCAATTATATATACTTAAATAAATGTAAGTAGAAGATGAATTTTAGATTAGAGATTGCGGATAATACTGAGGATTGGGCAAAAGAGTGCTGTTAGCGGATAGCTAAGGTTGAGCCAGTGCTGAGTTTTGTTTATCTCCTTGTATTCTTGTCCCCTTGTCTCCCCTCCTCCTCGTCACTGAGCGACTTGCCTTGACTTGTGCCGAGCATCTCGACTTACTTCGACTACGTTCTTCTCTACCAGAGGCTGTGCCAACGGCTACGCTCAGGACAAGCTCAGTACAAGTCGCTCGATGGAACCGGAGCCAAGGTAGCGAAGTCGAAAGGAGCCGAAGTGCTGCTCCCCACTCCCCCATGCTCAATTTCCCACTACAGGCTACTCCTGGGTTCTTAAAGCTTGGGCTGCAAGATAGACTTTGGTCCATTCGCCTAGCACTTGATGGGTTTTAAGTTTTAACTGTTGAGCTATTGCTTCTATTGAGTTACCCGCTTTCCGCAAAGCTAAAATCTGCCGCCCCAGAGGAGTCAATTTTTCATCAAGTTGCTCCCATTGGTTTTGTGTTAACCCCAAGTTATGTTCTTGCAAAGAAATTGAGAGCCAACTTTCCACGAGTTCTGGTTTACCTTTGAGGGCAAAAACACGCACAGCATGATAACTAATTTTTTCTCGTAGTCGATATACCTCTTTAGTCTGCTTGTTCAGTTTCTGGGCGATGTCTTCCTGGGACTTACCTTGCAGATAGAGTCGTAGCCATTCCACTGCATCTGTTCCCAGATTTTCTTGTAAATAATCTTCAAATTCTTTTTGTACTGACTGGCGCAGCCCTTGTTGTTCCTCTAGTTGTTGTGCTTCTTGATATTCTGCGATCGCCTGACTATCGACTAAGTTAACTCGATTGTCACTGTCGTCTGTGAGAACTTCTTCTGACACTAGTCGAACCAAATCACGCCCTGGCACTTGAGTTAAACCACCGCGCTGAGTGCGACGCAAATAATTCACAAATCGGTAAGCTAATAGGGGTTGATTCCGTACTGGCCGCAGACAATATTCTTCTAAACTGGCAAATAGCAGAGCATCTCCCAATCTTCTATCGGTTGTATATTTAGCAATATCAGCCATTTGCTGTTGCATCTGGCTGTCGTTTTGCAGTAATTCTTGGAGTACTTCTTGTAATACATCCATTACACTGCGCTGGCGATCGCGGCTGAGGGAAACCCAAGTCTGAATCTTATTCCGTAATGTTACTAAACTCCCCAATCGGGTTATCAAGTTGCGATAAGCACGTTCTCGCCCCAAACCCAAGTAGCGTTGACGTAAAATTCTCCAGCGATATTCCATCGCTTGCTTGGCGATATCTAGTTCTTTAGGATTATACAGATCGAACCGTTTTGAGTCAGATCCCAACAGCCAGAGAATAATGCTGTGCCTTGTGGCTTCATTTTGGTCTGGACATTCCACAGCCAAGCGCTTTTGCCAATCTAGAGCCAGTTTTTTCACATCTATTGTCATAGTGAGATTGCATTCCTCGAAACTCAATTTTGAAGTTTGCATCACAACCCCCATTCGTCCCACCTAATTGTTTAACTGGCAGCTGCCCCAGATTTCACGTATTTCATGAATTTCATGAAAATAGCTCAGTGATTCTACTTTTATTACGTCTGAATTCATGAAAATTATGCAGAAATTCCTACATTGATATTTTGCTTTTACTTGAAAAAGTCCAAAATCAATATATATTAAGCATTTGGGGCATTATGCCAATTTAAATTTTTTGTAAAGTTATGTTTTTAATTGAGAACAGAAATCTGCTTAAAGTGTGGAGGATACACCTTTCACAAAATGGATCGGGTAAATCTGACATTTTGTAACAGATCCGAGGAACGAATAAGCTAATGCGCCTACATATTGCACTATTTTC
>NZ_JADEXF010000465.1 GCF_015207245.1 Nostoc cf. edaphicum LEGE 07299 | reverse complement strand
ATTGCATTCTCTACAGCTTGCGGTTGAGTATTATCTGGTGAAACTCGCTCCCAAATTTGATGTTGTCCGACTGGCTGACAAGTTGGATAACCTTCAGGTTTGCATCCGGCTGCTTCGATTAATTCTAAATATTCTGTACCACACACACCAACAACACCTGATTTTCCTCCGCCGTTATTGACCATATCCCACCAAGCTTGTTTAAAAGCGCTAGGAAATTCATTCATCATCACGCCGCCATTTTCACCATCACCAATTTGGCTAACTATTGGTGGTACAAATACACCGCCAATTTGTTGTTTGGATAATGTCTTTGCTTCATAATAAGGCTGCATTTGAGCAACTAATTTCGTATCGGAACCTTGGGTTTTAATTAAGGCTGTGATGCTAATTGTTTCACCTTGAGAATTACGGGCAATTAGACGATGTGGTAAATGTTTATGAGTCAGAGATTGACCAGTAAGAGTTTCTACAGAATGTTCTTGAACAAGTAGCCAGCGATATCCACATTCTTTCAGCGCTTTCACAAATTCAAAGAGAGCATCAGGGTGATTTGGTAGGTGCATTTCTGGGGGCGAAAATCCTTTGACTCGCGCTAGTGCTTCCCAGCCAAAAATTGCGGCAAAGTGATGTTGCCATGCAACGATATGTAGTTTGATATCTGCTATGGGTGTGGAAGGAATAACTGCATGACCCCACATTGTACCCAGCCATTCTACATAAGGTTGGTAGGTGCGATCGCAAGTAATCCGTTTAAGATTATCGAGAACATCACCGCGTCCCATTTGCCGTAGTCCCCACAGAAGATTACCTGAGTAATCCAACATCACACGCGGATTGCAACCTTGATTGACGAGTTCGGGGATCAAGTCACCCATGCGGCTGTAACAATAGGCAAAGGGATCTGCATTGTGGTTATCCCCTTCATGAGGATGTTCAAACATATATTGCAGATTGCTGATGAGTGTACCGCCATTTCCAGCAGGTATAGTTGGCTGGTGCATGTGCAAAGCGATCGCAAACACAGCATTTACGTCTTCTAAGCGGATATTTGTTGTTGGTAAAAATACTGGCTGATCGTGGTTAACTACAGAGAGAACCTCTGTTTCCCAACCAGAAATATTCGGCAAGCCATCAATGATTTCGGGCAAAGGAGCCAAGGTTGTGGGGAAGGAAAGCATTTCTGATTGCTCCGAAACAAGGTATGTCTAATTATGCGATCACACAGCAATTTCTGCTCTGCAACTTTATGTATTGATGCAAACTGCGATCGTCTTGTACCCCCGCAATATCTGTGTAATTCAACAGTTGGGATATCACACTTGTATAAAAAGCGTTAAAAAATATACACCAATCTATTTAATTTTGTTGCTAGAGGCGTACATCTGTACGCCCCTACAGCCGATTCATTATGTTGCAAAGATTTTTGGAAATGGTATGATACAACTCGAAATTCAGAAATTCAGATTTCATCTAGGTTTCTAGGTTTGAATCTATTTCCCTCTTTTAAATAAGCTGTAAAATCCACAGAAACTATAAATATTAAATATTATTATTTCTCAAGATAAAATTTTCCATTCTATGCTTTACGAAAATTCAATTTTAGGAGGAGTCTCATGAAACTAAAACAATTTGGAATTACATTTTTGAGTGTTTGTATTGCTGCTTTTTCGGGATTGAAAGCAGCAGAGGCGGCATCATTTTCGGTAATTGCCGATGGTCTTAATAGTCCACGAGGTCTAACTTTTGGCCCTGACGGCAGCCTCTACGTCACAGAAGCAGGAACAGGCGGCAGTGGAGCTTGTGTTCCTTCACCGAGCGTTGCAAACCAATCTTTATGTTATGGCACAACTGGTGCAGTCACCAAAATTGGAAATGGTACGCAAGAACGTATACTTACAGGACTTCCTTCTTTAGCATTACCAGATGGTACTGATACTTCTGGGCCTCAAGATATCAAATTTGACGCTACTGGCAAGCCTTATATTGCAATTGGATATGGTTCAAACCCCACATTTCGCGCCGCATTAGGTAACACTGACTTAGGAAAAATTATCACTGCTAATTTCAATACAAATTCGTGGACTAGTATTGCTGATTTAGCTAATTATGAACTTGCAAATAATCCCGATCGAGGCGATCTAATTAGTAATCCCTTCTCTCTTCTTGTAGATGGAAATAATATTATTACAGTTGATACTGGTGCTAATGAATTACTCAGTGTAGCTACTGATGGCAGTAATTTAAAGGCGATCGCCACAATTCCCCGGCAGACATTAACTAATCCAATTTTTCCCTCTGGCGCATCGTCATTGCCATTTGAAATCCAAGCAGTACCCACAAATATCGCCAAAGGCCCAGATGGCGCTTATTATATTAGCGAATTAACTGGTTTTCCTTTTCCAGAAGGTGAAGCAAAAATCTATCGAGTTGGTGCTGATGGTCAACCAACAGTTTATACCGATGGATTTACTCAACTTACTGATTTAGATTTTGATAGCGAGGGCAATTTATATGCTTTACAGTACGCTAATCAGTCACTCTGGAAAGGTAATCTAGATGGTTCGGTAATTAAAATAGCAAGCGATGGGACTCGCACAACTATTCTGAGTGGCAATGGATTAGAGTCTCCTACTGCTTTGACTATTGGTGCTGATGGTGCTATTTACGTGACAAACCGAGGAGATCGCCCTGGACTTGGACAAGTTATCAAAATTGAGAATTCCAAGTCTGTTCCTGAATCTACTTCTACTTTCAGCTTATTAGCATTTCTTGGCACTGTGAGCCTTACTTTGTTGCACAAGGGTAAAGCCAAAAGACTGAAGATTTCGGACAAGTTTGTTCAGGAATGCTGAGTCACCAAAACAGTGCTGAGTAACGTTAGCGGTAGCGGGGCGTTTAGCCCGTGCTGAGTAAAAAGTAAAATTAATTGCACTCAGCATATAGGGTAGTCGCGCCCCTAAGAGCAAAGATAGGAATGCCTGCGGGGACTGTGCTTAGGATATGTCCTTGTTTCAATTCCCTAGTTTTAACTATGGGGTACTACTGGGCACTCAGTACTCAGCACTCCGCACTCAACACTCAGCACTCAGCACTCCGCACTCAGCACTCAACACTCAGCACTCAGCACTCCGCACTCAACACTCAGCACTCAGCACTCAGCACTCCTGAAGCGATCGCCCTCGGTGTTTCCCCTTCTCTACGAGACGCTACGCGAAGGGATAAGTTTTTCAATCAGCCGTTGTCTGCTTGGTGCTGGCGGTGTTGCTATTCGTAAAATTAGCTCTAACAACCAAGGGGCGAGGCGTTGACACAACACGGCTAAATGACTTTGCCATCCAACTAAAATTTCTGATGAGTCATTCTGCATTCCGGTGACGAGTGCTTTAGCCACTTGCTGGGAAGTCATGGGGATCACCCAGCGAAATAATTTTAAGTCGCGCACCATGTCTGTGTCTGTTAGGGAAGGCAGTAATGCAATGACGCGAATATTATGTTCGGCTAATTCTTGGCGCAAGGCTTGGGTAAATCCTAAGATGGCAAACTTGGTTGCTGAGTATGTCGCCATCGTTGGTGCTGCAACTTTCCCCATCAGGCTCGATACATTGACAATTGTCCCTTGTCTTTGGCTAGCCATGCGTCGAGCAATCAAACTAGTGAGGTTGTACATTCCTAACAAGTTCACAGAAATTTCTTCTTGAACTTGGGGCATTTTAGATTGCAAAAATGAGCTTTGGTATGCGACTCCCGCACAATTAACTAGCAGGTGAATCTGTCCGTAATTGCGCCAGAGTTGAGCGACAGCGATATTTACTTCTATTGTCTGCGTCAAATCTAAGGCCACGATCGCAGCTTCTGTACCCATAGCCTCGATTTCGTTGGCTACCTCCAATAACTTGCGGCGATCGCGTGCTACCAATATCATCCGCTTGATGCCTTGTTGCGCTAATTCGAGGGCGATCGCTCGTCCAATTCCACGCGAAGCCCCTGTAATTAGGGCAACTTTACCTTGAATCTCCATTAGTTTTATTCTCCAAAATTTAAGTCTTACCAAACTCCTCGTTATTGCCGATACACACAAGCAAGAGCTACTCACTTGTCGGAACAAAGTAAGACAAATAATCAATCACAATTGAAATCAAACTGAAACTAAGCCTTTAGCAATGAGACATTTCTTGGTTAATCTGCAATCCCTCATAGTTGTCTATATGAGGCAGAAATTTCTCGTTTTGAACCCGTCAAAGCCTAACACACTTGGCTGAATGGGTATAGCTCATAGATTTTATTTCTCCTAGATCCGAGCGTTCATCAGCATCGCTGTCATACACACGTTAGCAATTAAATCAAGCTATTGCAATATTCTTTAATAAGGATTTCTTAATACTTCTTAACGACAAGTATATATA
>NZ_JADEXF010000464.1 GCF_015207245.1 Nostoc cf. edaphicum LEGE 07299 | reverse complement strand
GTAGATAACTGCTACGGCGAATTTATTGAAACCAGGGAACCCACAGATGTAGGTGCTGATTTAATGGCGGGGTCATTGATTAAAAATCCTGGTGGCACTATTGTCAGCGCTGGTGGTTATGTCGCTGGTCGCGCCGACTTAGTTGAAGCATCCGCTTGCCGCCTCACTGCTCCCGGTATTGGTAGTTATGGTGGCGCTACTTTTGACCAAAATCGCCTACTGTTCCAAGGCTTATTTCTAGCGCCGCAGATGGTAGGAGAGGCGATAAAAGGGACTTATCTTACTGGTTATGTATTTGATAAACTCGGTTATCCAGTAAATCCTGCTCCCCTGGCTCCCCGTGGAGATGTAATTCAGGCAATTAAACTTGGTTCTGCCGAAAAGCTAATTGCTTTCTGTAAAGCTATACAACAGCATTCTCCCATCGGTTCCTACTTAGATCCTATTCCAGATGATATGCCGGGGTATGAGAGCCAGGTGGTTATGGCTGGGGGGACATTTATTGAAGGGAGTACTTTGGAATTGTCAGCCGATGGCCCTTTACGTGAGCCGTATGTGGTTTATTGCCAGGGAGGGACTCATTGGACTCATGTGGCGATCGCCCTGGAGGCTGCGATCGATGCAGTTGGCAGTATTGGCAGACAGGAGAACGGCAAATAATGAGCGATCGCCACACCACAACTGCTGCACGTCTTAATGTTTACACCCAAGGTCAAGGATTCCCAATTTTAGGCTTACATGGTCATCCTGGTACTGGTCGTAGTCTTTCTGTCTTTACCAATCATTTATCAAAACGCTACAAAACTTTTGCCCCTGATTTACGCGGATATGGCAAAAGTCGTTACAACGGCAATTTTGATATGAATGACCATTTGACTGATTTAGAAGCGCTGCTAGACCGTTTGCAGATTGAAAAGTGCCTGGTATTGGGATGGTCACTTGGAGGCATTCTGGCAATGGAGATGGCATTACGTTTGCCAGAACGCGTTACTGGGCTGATTTTGGTGGCGACAGCTGCAAAACCCCGTGGCAGCCATCCTCCTATCAGTTGGCAGGATAATTTATATACTGGCGTTGCTGCCCTATTGAACTATATAAAACCGAGTTGGCAATGGAATATTGAAACTTTTGGTAAGCGATCGCTTTTCCGTTACCTAATCCAACAACATACATCTATTACTTACAATTACATTGCCAAGGAAGCAGTACCAGCTTATTTGCAAACTTCTCCTGCTGCTACTCGTGCCCTCTATAGTGCAATTCAATCAGGATACAATCGGCTTCTAGATTTGCAACAAATACAATGTCCCAGTTTAGTACTTGCTGGCGAACAAGATCGCCACATCACATCTGATTCCAGCTTACAAACTGCTCAACACCTCAACAATTCTCACTGGCAGTGCTATCCCAACACAGCCCATCTTTTTCCGTGGGAAGTTCCCCAGCAGGTGCTAAATGATATTGACCATTGGCTCGAAGTTCATCCGCAGGTAATTGGTAGTCAATAGTCTAAATATTTAAAAAATTTTGACTATTGACGAAGAAAAAAAGGAGAGGGAAGATGTAGTGACGCAATGAGTGAAAAAGACGCAATACTCCCCGATAAAAGGATTTTGTGTGTCTTTATATCTTTACGTCTTTGCATCAGAGTCTCCTTTTCATTCTCTGGCCTAACTTAAATTTGACCGCCAAAGGCAGGCTGTACTTTGCGGTCAAATCTTTCCCCCAAGTCGTCAGCAATTGTTAAGTTGCTAGGTTTGCAGCGCTTGACATTCACAATAATTCCCTGCGCTCCTTCGATCTCCAAATCTTCTATGTATCCTTTGCTTGCTAATGTTGCATCAGAAGAACTTAGAAATGGCCCGAAGTAATACGTGCAACGGGGATTCTGCGTCACAATCTCTACCCACCAAGCCAAGCCGATGTAGTCGAATGTGTTAATTAACACTTCCTTGAGGTTATGCCAAATGGTTTTCATGGTTTTAGCCGATTTATAAACGTCTACAGGGTGTTAAACGATATGCTGCTTTATTATCTTTTACATTTCTTTATACTCTGTTACTGTTATTTTTTCAAAGAGATTTTTTGTAATTTATCTAAGTGCAGCGTATTTAGCGATCGCTGGCGATAAATTTCATAAAGCGCCATACCCGCTGCTACAGAAGCATTCAGGCTGGGGGTCTTACCCTGTAGAGGAATCGATACTAAAAAATCACAGGAGCGTTGAGTCAACATACCCAGACCTTCGCCTTCTGAGCCGATTACCAAAACGATTGGGCCAGTGAAATTGACTGTATGCAAAGGTTCGCTGCCACTTGCAGCAGTACCGTAAATCCAAAAGCCAGCTTCCTTTAATTCTTCTAAGGAGCGGCTGAGGTTGACAACTCTAGCTACAGCAAAATTTTCTAAAGCGCCTGCTGCCACTTTCATCACAGTGGAAGTGATCCCAGATGCCCTTCTTTGGGGAATCACTAATCCTTGAGCGCCTATTGCTTCGGCAGTGCGAATAATTGCTCCCAAGTTGTGGGGATCGGTAATTCCGTCAGCCACGACAATTACAGCATCAGTTACAGATTTGCATTGCTCAATTAGATCGGGCAATTCCATGTAAGCGTAGGGAGCAATTTGTGCTGCCACACCTTGGTGATTAGCGCCATTGGTGAGATAGTCTAAACGTTTGGGTTCAACCTCATCAATAACTGTGCCATTTTCCTTTGCTTGCAAGAGGAAATGGTGAAAGCTGGGATCGTACCGCAGACGGGTAGTAATCCAGAGACGGTTGAGATTGCGCTGATTTTGCAATGCACTCAAAACTGGATGACGACCGTAGATGAGATCGTTATCTTCTTCTGTTGGTTGTGTAGATACAGACGGCTGGGAGAAGTTATTATTTCGTTGTCGCGAGTTGCCATAACTGGCGTTGCTATCTATTTTCCTGGGATTGCGATTCGGATTAACAACAGAGATGGTGTTGCCATCTACTTTTCTGGGATTGCGAGTTGGATTCGCATCAGAGATGGGGTTACTATCTATTTTCCTGGGATTACGAGTTGGATTCGCACCAGAGATGGGGTTGCTATCTACTTTCCTGGGATTGCGAGTCGGATTCGCACCAGAGATGGGGTTGCTATCTATTTTCCTGGGATTGCGAGCCGGATTAGTAACAACACGTTTACCTTTAATTTTTACGGGTTGTCCGCGATTGGGTTCGCTAGAAGTCTTGACTTTTCTGGGTTTATCCTGCATTTGAGTTATCGATATAACGTATGGTTGATCATTCCGATTACCTCAATTTTTTGAACCTAATCTAGTGTTGTGGCTACTGCGAAATTGAGTTTTCACTCTTTTTCTAGATGAAGTATTTGCAACAGTTCGGTTAGACGTTGGTAATCGGTGATATATAAGTAGCCTATTAAAGTTTCTAGACTAGTTGCCTGTTGATAAATTTCGGGATTAAGTCGCTTAGGGCGTCCTGTTGCGGCGTTTCTACCCCGTCGGACAATTTCTAATTCGGTATCCCTGAGATGGGGAATCAGCGATCGCAAATGTAGCGCTTGTGTTTCTGCTCTTACCTGCTCCACTACCAGACGATGGTAAATTCCTGACCGCTGCAATGGCAGCAGATAGAACATTCTAACATACAACTCATAAATTGCATCCCCCAAATATGCTAAAGCACTAGGAGAAATTTGTTGCACTTGTGAGAGGGAAATCTGTTGGAATGGCCCTGTGGTTGCCAAGAGTGCTTCAGTCCAAGACAAGCTCTGTTTGGGAGTTTCATCTTGTCCATCTAATAGCTCTTCCTCCTGTGACTTCACAAATAAATCATTCCTTGACGGGCTACATTTGGCAGGCATTCTTCGCAAAGACTGATTTTTCTGAAGTATGCCGTGATAGTATACTTAGCATAATCAATACTATCAAAATTACTTCCTAATTTCATCTTTTTGATTGAGAGTTGGCATTTAAAATCACCCTGATGTCAACATCTATAAACCAAATTTCGCCTACTTCTTGTGGTCTGCGCCTAAGATAGGGTACAATTTTAACATCAAATTCACCCTTGTACTTGGTAGCATTGCCATACTTACTGAGTAAATCGACAACTTTTAACTATACAGCATCAAGTCAAGTCTATCTATAAACAAATCTGCTGGCTTTGTATTTCTTACAACAAATATCTCAGACTTGATTATTGATCCAATATTCTAGCCAACGATTACATACCCAAAAATTGGGTCTCTATATCTTTAGTTATTACTCAACTTTAAACATAATAGCTTAACTGGCTTTATGCCTCTCCCACAAGGAGCTACCGTGTATACACAAGTCCAATTACCCCTCTTAATCCCCCCTTGGAAAGGGGGGATACAAGAGAATCTCGTTCCCTCCCCAATACATACGGGGAGGG
>NZ_JADEXF010000463.1 GCF_015207245.1 Nostoc cf. edaphicum LEGE 07299 | reverse complement strand
CCTTACAAGTTGCCCGTCGTCGCCTAGTTTTTGATGAATTTTTCTACCTACAACTTGGGTTACTGCAACGTCAACAGCAAGCAAGAGCGATTCAAACCAGCGCCATCCTTGTCCCACGCGGTCAACTTGTAGAGAAATTTCACGAAATACTACCTTTTCAACTCACTGGCGCACAGCAACGAGTTCTCAACGACATTCTCAACGACTTACAAAAACCTGTGCCTATGAATCGTTTGGTGCAAGGTGATGTTGGTTCTGGTAAAACAGTCGTCGCCGTGCTGGCTATCCTTGCAGCAATTCAATCTGGCTACCAAGCGGCGCTGATGGCTCCCACAGAAGTTTTGGCAGAACAACATTATCGCAAGTTGGTTAGTTGGTTTAACCTCTTGCATTTACCAGTGGAATTACTTACAGGTTCGACTAAAGCTGCGAAACGAAGACAAATACATTCTCAGTTAGGAACTGGTGAATTACCTCTGTTAGTAGGAACCCATGCCTTAATTCAAGACCCTGTAAATTTTCAGCAATTAGGGTTGGTGGTGATAGATGAACAGCATCGCTTTGGGGTAGAACAACGGGCACGTTTGCAGCAAAAAGGCAATCAACCTCATGTGTTAACTATGACAGCTACCCCGATTCCCCGAACCTTAGCACTGACAATACATGGGGATTTGGATGTGAGTCAAATTGATGAGTTACCACCGGGACGACAAAAGATTCAGACAACAGTATTGTCAGGTCAGCAACGCAACCATGCTTACGACCTGATCCGCCGAGAAATTGTCCAAGGTAGACAAGTGTATGTAGTTTTGCCATTAGTGGAAGAATCAGAAAAATTAGATTTGCGATCGGCTGTTGACGAGCATCAAAAGTTACAGGAAAGCGTTTTTCCTGATTTTCAAGTTGGGCTGCTACATGGTCGTATGAGTTCAGCCGAGAAGGATGAATCTATTACCAAATTCCGTGATAACCAAACGCAGGTTTTGGTTTCTACTACCGTTGTTGAGGTTGGTGTAGACGTACCTAATGCTACAGTAATGCTCATTGAAAATGCAGAGCGATTTGGTTTATCGCAACTCCACCAACTACGGGGGCGTGTTGGTCGTGGCGCGGCTCAGTCTTACTGTCTGTTGATGAGCAGTTCCAGAAGTCCTGATGCTCAACAACGATTGAAGGTGTTGGAGCAATCTCAGGATGGTTTTTTCATCTCTGAGATGGATATGCGTTTTCGTGGGCCAGGACAAGTGCTAGGAACTCGTCAATCTGGAGTGCCAGATTTTACCTTAGCGAGTTTGGTTGACGATGAGGAAGTTTTACTTTTAGCGCGGCAAGCAGCGGAAAAAATAATAGAAATGGATGCAACTTTAGAGCGCTGGTATTTAATGAAAGAAGAGTTGAAATATCGATATGAACGGTTGATGGGTGGGGCGATTTTGACATAATATTATATATATCTTGTATTGATGAGGAACAGCTACAGTTTCTGATAGCTGAGACGATCGCAGAAGTGAAGCAGTAATTCGCAAGTTGGAGCAAGAATACAATTTGCAATTGGTGCAACCAAGTTGGGAAAAAGATAAGCACAATCCAACTACTGGCAAATGTAGGCACATTACTAGAAGTGGAGAGGAAAGCATTAGGGTCAAACTTCAGCGATCGCTCCAAATTCACAGACAGTATCGTGTGAATAATTCCTTCAACTCTGTCTTACCGTCTTGCGTAAAGGGATTATAAAACACCTCATCGCTATTACCCTGACTCCAAAAACGCAAAATTCTAGGGTAGTCGGCGTAACGAACGTAAATTAGAGGGGTTTTTGTAGAGTCAATAATATCAAATTTAGTGCGATCGCGCCGTTGAGTATCTTCCAGGTCATGCCAGGGAGACTGACATTCCAACATTAGACAAGCTTTACGGCAGTGATCACCCAAATTAGGGTTCATGAGAATAATGTCTACCCTAGAGTTAACCCAGAATTGCCACAAGGTTTTGTCCTCTAAGTAAACCCCTTCCCGTTTAGGGCAAGCTATTTGCAAAGGAAATTCAGCGAAGTACCAGTAGTTTTCGCCCAAAATACCACGCACCAATTCCATGATAGATAGGGCGTAACCACTTATCAGTTCTCCTCGCTCAAAGTCGGCAGTGAAGAAATGCTTATCTCCACCAAAGAATTCAGATTGGTGAAAATCAGCCTGGTTGGATTTTGCATAGCTAGTGTAGATTGCGTTGTAATGATCTGTCATTTAACTTTCTCCAGATTCGTTTATCTATATGTTTACAACCTATCTGGAAAACCCCAACTAAGTCTCCACACAAGCGTGGGCAATTTTGTGGGTAATTTTGTGGGTAGTCTATCACCCCAAGAAATTGATAACCTTGAGCGAGTCAATAAAAACAATGCTAAACTTTGCAACTAACTTAAACGAGGAGTTCTCAGAGGTTTCCCAGTGGTACGATTGGCAACAATTTCGATTAGACCTACTGGCAGGCAATAGTGGCGATGGATTAAGCCCTCAAGAAGAACGATGTTTACGAGCTATTGCTCTCGATTTAGATCGGAGGCAAATAGCTAAAAAGTTGACTATTCAGCCCCGCACTGTGAGTGACTATTTAAGGAAGCCATACGAGCTGATTAAAATCCTCTTTGCCATAGAAGGCAAGATGACGGAGAGAAAAGCTCGTCGTCTAATCTTGAGCAAGTACAAGAAATCAACACTAAGCAGTTCTACTTCTGTACAGAAATTTAAAGCTGATTATGAAATTGATAAATATGAAAGTTTAGAAGATATAAGCCCAACCAACGAGTATGCTTGGCAGACACTTGATGAAGTTCAACCCTATATTGATAATTTTCACAAGCTCTGTGAAGCAAAAGATTATACGGAAGCTTTTTACACAATTTTTGACACTGATGATTACGAAAATTGTGTTTATAAATTTTTGAGTTCGCATGGCTGCCTAAACATTGTAATTTATATTTATGAGCGATTGATAGAATATTGGGTTCCACGAAAAGGCGAAAAATGGGAATTTATAACTACACTTGCTTGTTTAGGCGATGCTCATGATCGGATGGGAAATCACGAAATAGCCATTGGACATTATGAAAATTGCTTGAAAATTGCCAAGGAAATTGATGATATAGATAACATTGCTGGTTCTCTTGTAAATTTGGGTCTAGCCTACTTTTCTTTAGAAAACTATGAAAAAGCACTTAGCTATAGCCGACTTGGTTTAGAAATCGCTAGAGAAATAGGGAACAAAGAGTTTGAGGCTCACGCATTAAATAACTTAGGCCTGATTTACAGTGATCTTGAAGAGTACCAATTAGCTATTGATTATTATCATTTTTCGTTAGAAGTTAAATCAAAACTTAATGATCCTCAAGGAGCAGCAGGGTCATTAATTAATATAGGCAACACATACCGCCAGCTAGAAAAGTATGAACAAGCTATTTCTTATCTTCAACGCGGAATAGAAGCTGCTCACCATAGTCATCATAATCAATTTGAAGCTAATGGCTGGTTTAATTTAGCATTGGCTCTAGAGTCTCTACACCATTATTCAGACGCTATTTCTGCTTATGAAGAAGCTTTTAATCTGTATCAGCAAATGGAGATGATTGAAAATGCAAAAGACTGTAGAAAAGCGATTACCCAGATGAGCAAAGTCATTAAAAACGATATTGGTGATTTCATGGAGAATAGCTGCAATACAGATAATTTTGATAACGTTGATTTAAAAAACGATTTCGATGCAGAAACCAGCGATAAATTGGACAATGAGGTATATGATGACTTTGATCACAAGGAGTGAAGACATAGCTTATAAAGAAATAGCTCCCAATTCCGTTTTTATATTGGATAAAGTCTTGCTGTGAGCATCACCCAAGGAGCGTTGACAAAGCACTCGTGCATGGTTTGCTCATCTTTTGCTTTAGTTAATATCTTTGTACTTGAATTGTTGATATCATAGGCTTTGCTTTCCCATTTTTGGTAAATAAGACTGACGATAATTATTCTTAGTGCGACTTAAACAAAAATTATGCTCAAGTTAAGCCCAAACTCATGATACTTGCTGCATTTGAGCATACGCTTCATAGACACCCTTCACGTTGTACCAGTTGAGAAAAATTCGGGCAATTTCTAAAGCTAATTGCGGCTTACCTAAGTTAATTAGCCATTGCAACAACGGAGCCATTGTTTGTTCATTTAATGCACCATTGAGTGACAAAATCCCCCAAAGTAAGCGATGCAGCCAAGTCATTTGAATCATCATTCGCACTTCCCATGTGGGATGCTTTTGATAAAATAAAACTCCCATGCGTCCGCGTTGGATTTCTTGGTCAATCAATCGGGGAATTTGCTCTAAATTAAATGCTGGATGCCAGTGATATCCTACTGCTTCTGGAC
>NZ_JADEXF010000462.1 GCF_015207245.1 Nostoc cf. edaphicum LEGE 07299 | reverse complement strand
ATGAAGGAAACTGGGCTTAGATCAAGAAGTGACTTTTGAGCGGTACGACCCGGATGGCTTTGACCACACGCGAATGCCGGGATATGCATTAGATATTCCTTCGGAACCGGAAGAACTAATCCAGCGATTATCAAGGTTGTTTCCTGCATATAGCAATCGCATTCGCCAATTTGTTAACGATGTCGAAAAAACGAGCGCAGGTTTGAAAATCCTCGCTCCTCCAGTTAAGCCAATTGAACTGCTCCAACATCCGGGTGAAGTGGTTTGTACTGTCCAATATCTCAACAGCACACTTCAGGATGTATTCGACAAGTTTCAGCTACCCCAAGCCGCCCAAACCCTATTGGCTCTGCAATGGCCTGATTTTCTGCTACCTCCGAATCAACTCTCGTTTTATGCCTGGGTCGCTTTGTTCAAGGGTTATCAAGCTGGTGCATTTTACCCAACCCAGCATTTTGAGCATGTAATCAATTCCTTAGTCAAAGTGATTGAATCAAATGGAGGGCAGGTATTGCTCAACCATGAAGTCACAAATTTTAGACTCACAGACCGCAGAGCGATCGCAACGATTTAAAGGTGAAGTCTTGTTGAATGTGGAGATTGCCAATATTGAAAGAAGCCTAGATGGTGTGAAAATCGAGCGATCGCCAGGTGAGATCCAGGAGTTTGATAAAGTCGTGTTTGCCACGCCACCTGACCAAGTAATGGCACCGTTAGCTGATCCAACCGATGCTGAAATCAAACGCTTCTCAGGTTGGAAAGCCAATTATGCAACCACTACAATTCATACGGATACTTCCATGTATGGTAATCATCACATCCACCACCCCTCGGAATTTGATTTCTTCCAGATAGATACGCGATGGGGATATAACAGTTACTTAAATCAGCTTTGCGACATCTCATCATCACAGGATTATTTTTTATCGTTTCAACTAGAAAAGATGATTGATCCTGTTCGTATTATTCACACTCAAGAACATCACACTCCCTTGTATACCACTGAGTCTTTTAGATATCGAGATGAAGTACTTGCCACCAATGGAGAGAACAATACTTACTATGCGGGAGCTTATCTAGGAGATAGCTTGCATGAAGGAGCGATCGCGTCTGCCTTTCGAGTTGTTCAACTCATCGGTTCACCTTCGGCTCTCTCCATTTCTGGTTTCAACGGCAAAAACACAAACACACTCAGGTTAGCAAAGGCATAGTGGGACTTAGACAAAAAGTAGCGATCGCATGAAGGCAGTGAGGTTGGTGCGATCGCTCCCTATCTGCTTGTTCTAACCCGGTTGAAGAAGTTTTATAACTAACATAACCATTTAAACCGCCAATTCACATCAGCGATTGGTGTTTCTCCTTCTGGTACATAAACTCGCCGCGAAATTGGTTTAAGTCCCAAGCGTTAGCGAGTCTTGTCTGCGGCACGCTCTTGCGTTCGAGCGTTTGATACCATTTCTTTGTGAGGCTGCGCCAAACCTTTTTAACTTCTTTCTTTGTGTCCTTTGCGTGCTTCTATAACGAGACGCTGCGCGAATGCGGTTCGTTTTTCTTTCTTCTACTTAAAGATGGTTTAGCGCATCTTCATACAGAATTGGTATGATCGTCCTTGCACCACAGAACTAGAAATGATCGCTTTTGTGGTTTGTCACACGTCCCTTTTTAAATTCCAAAGGGATTAGCTGGTTATCTTTTTCTTCCACTGCATTAATAATGCCATTAACTAAAAGGCGATGGCTCCCACCCACTGATGTCGGTAAACTACTTTGTCACCTTCAACATTCTTGCCTTCGTCATTAACTTTGCGGTACAGATGACGACCAATGATAATGTATTCATTATCGACATTTTCCCTAAGCTCGTACTCAAGAAAGAAACGACAGGGACAATATTCTAGGAAAGCCTTTTATGAATAGATTAGACAAGACAACACAAATTATATCTTCCTGGTGGCGTTGGCCTCTTGAAGCTCTATTCCCAGATAAAAAATTTGATGGACAATTCCAAAACCCAGGTAGCGAAGAGGTTTTTGATTTTGACTCGGTTATATCATCTATTGATCCGATCACGATGATTGCATCTAATATTGCCTATTATCCAGAAAACGATAAACGCGAACTTTTTACAATATTTGTCTCTGGGCTGGGACAAAATAAGTCTGAGTCTTCAAAAAGGAGCCGTAGGTATGCTAGTACTCTTTTAACTGGTATCGCCAATATGAACAACTCTTCTTTTCTGAAGCAACGTCCAATTATTGCTTTCATTAACCGATACCTCGACTGGATAAATGCAGCTATTGACTATCTAAATTTATCTGGTAGTCCAGTTATAAAAAATGTAGCAATTTTGATCAATTACGCTGTAAAAAACTCGATACCTCTTAATTTATCGGGTGATAGTCTTGGAACAATTTACTTGGCTAGAGCTATTAAGCTTTCTAAAACAATCTTTATCAGTGAACACGCTAGGGTGTTTGACTTTAGAGAACGACAAATTCAAGAACAGAAGTGGCAGCAGCACACTAGTCAACTCATCAATGTTTTGACCTTCGGAAACGGCTATCGAAAATGGATACTAGGCCCAAATTATATTATGGTTTTCATTGAAGGCGATATATTACCACAAAAATTTGGAATGACACCCCAAAGAGCTATTGAGCAAAAACGAGACGATATAAAATTTTTGGTATTTCAGCGTTTGTTTACTGAAGGCAACTTTGAAGCCCATAATATGATGTTTACAATCGAACTTCTTCGCCAAACTTTTAAGAAAAATCAAATTGAAGTTGGTGATTTTATGGGCTTATATAACAAACTCAATTCCAACACTTTAGAAATCGCTACAACCGATGAAATATCATGGCCAAGCGATATTAAAAACTACGTATGGAATCCAGACAGTCTCAAATCAATTCTATCTCTCTCATCACATGAATAAAAATATAAACGATTTATTTATGAGTCTTTCAATATCTTGAACTTCATCGGCTTGTGTTAACTTCAAAACGTAACCATTCAGAGGAGTGGCAGATAACTACGCCATCCTTAATCTACAGAGTTGGTGTAGTCCGTGTCACCATCAGTTGCAACTGCAATTCTTGGAAATAGTGGCAGCCAAACAGAGGCCGTTCAATAGGCAATCAATGTTCTTACAACAGGTTCAATGGTTTGGATGATATCTGTGCCCCGCTTTGAGAGCAATTGTTTCTTGAAGATTTACGCCGCTGAGGTTAGCTCCCCGAATGTCGGCTCCTCTAAGGTTAGTTCCTCTAAGATTCGCCCCCGCTAAATTTGCATCTCTCAGGTTAGTCCAACTCAAGTCAGCTTGACTCAAATCAGCTTCACTTAGGTTAGCCCGCAACAAATATGCACCACTTAGGTGAGCCTTGGTCAGATTAGCTTTGTATAGATCAGCTTTGTAAAGATAAGCTCCTAAAATTTCTGCTTCGTACAAACTCGCCTCGCTGAGGTCAGCCGCAATCAAGTTAGCTTCAATGAGGTTGGCAAAAGAGAGATTAGCCCGCATCAACTTTGCTGCACCTAAATCGGCATCTCTCAAGTTAGCGCCTTTTAAGTCAGTACCAATTAGATTAGCAGATGCGATCGCAGCACCTCTAAGATCCACCTGACTCAAGTCAGCTCCAATCAAATTGGCATGACTCAAATCTGCCTGCGTAAGTATAGCGCCACTCAAGTTAGCAACACTAAAGTTAGCTGTACTCAGGTTAGCTTCATTCAGCAAAGCTTTGTAGAGGTTGGCACTACTGAGGTCAGCACCACTGAGGTTTGCTCGCACGAGTAAAGCATTACCCAAATCGACTTTTCTCAAGTTTACCCCTTGGAGGTATGCGCCTCTGAGGTTATCGCCATGTAGATTCGCGGCGCTCAGGTCTGGTTCAATCTGGGGATTTTTCTTTCTCCACTCAATCCATTTAACTGCACCTGCTTTGAGTAAAGTTAGATGCTCTCGATTTGCCATTTTCTCTCCTTTACTCCTGACGCCCACCCAGAGAATTTACCCGACCAGCGACACTTTCGATAGCTGTTAATGCTCCCGCTGCTCCTGCTAGAATATCCTGTTCTTGTCCACCTAAGTACAGCCGTCCAAAACTACCTACAGCTTGAACTTCTAAAATGTTAATCCTTGCTGCTTTCTCCGCTTCATTTGCAGCTAGTGCGGCGTAAGCAGCAGGCTCCACTTCTAATACATACAGCGTTTGACCTGCTAGTAGTAGCTGTCCCCGGCGCGTGCGATTAATCAGTTGTGTTTGATAAGCATCGATGTTGCGGATAATTTGGCTAGAAATAACACGCGGTTTCAGACATTCCTCTCTTTTGACTCCCAGTGCCGCCAAAATAGCTTGACCAGCAGCTCTGGTTTCGCCTTGGGAGCTAGAATGAACTTCCAATAGTCCATATAG
>NZ_JADEXF010000461.1 GCF_015207245.1 Nostoc cf. edaphicum LEGE 07299 | reverse complement strand
CCATTTATTAAAACTATTATCCAGCGCAGTCAAATCAATCTGATAGTTTATGATCTGGAAACGGAGGAAATTATCCGATGGCAGATTTAGATAAATATCGAGAGTGTATTCGTCAATTACTTACAGAATATGCTCAACGCGCCTCCTCTAATAATGAAATTGAAGCTCAAACAATTTTTGACGGAGAACAATACCATTAGCAGTTGATATATATTGGTTGGCAAAATAGACATAGGGTTTTTGGCCCTGTGATGCATTTTGATATCAAAAACAGCAAAATTTGGATTCAGTGGAATGGTACAGAAGAGGATGTAGGCGAGCAACTGGTGGCAATGGGAGTAGCAAAACAAGATATTGTCGTTGGATTTCACCCGCCTTACATCCGGCAGTATACAGATTATGCTGTGGGATAAAGACTAAACTTCGTAATAGGCTACAGCATCAATTAATTCTTGCTCTGCCAAGTTAGATGAAATCTGTAATCACAGCCAAAGAAATTGAAGTTAGTTATAGCAATCATTACCTCAGGATAAAAACTATGTGGAGCTTAATTATATTTTTACTGATTGTACTGGGCTTCATCGCTCTCATCAAAGGTGCTACTTCATCTGGTAGAAACAGTTCCCATAAAAGTCGTACAAGCAATGGTAACTCTTTTAGTAACAGCGACAGTAGTTGGTATGTTGGCAATACTGGAGGAAATGATTCCAGTAATAGCTATGACTCCAGTAGTAGCAGTAGCAATGATTCTGGCAGCAGTAGCTGTGACTCCAGCAGTAGCAATGATTCTGGCAGCAGCAGTAGCTGTGATTCTGGGAGTAGTAGCTTTTAGTTAGGTAACGGCTAGTAAGAGAGCGGGTAAGATTGGAGGGTCGCCCCTCCGCACTTCCCTAAGAACCGTGCATGTGGTTTGAGACTATTTTCTGGGTGTTTTTTGTCTAAGTCCCACTAACTACTCAACGCTTTTAAAAACCGTTGCAAACTCTTAAACACACTGGGCTTTCTCGCAGGTGTCGCGTCTGTTGTTGTTTGTGGTTGTCCTTTTAAAACAATTAAATCCAAATCATCACCAGATGGTTTTGTGGGTAATTCGGCAATTCTTTGATATTCGCCGTCGGTTTCCAGCCAAACTTCCCACTGTCCTGGGTAGCAGCGATATAGGGCACTTTCATCGTCTATGGGGCGCACGTAATAGGCGGATTCAATGGTACTGATAAAGCGATCGCGGATTTTTCTTGCTGTATAACCAATGCCCACGGTTCCAGAATCTTCTAAGCGAGGATTTAACAAGACTAAAGGGCGATTGCCTATTACTTCACACAGCTTTTCCAACTGCGGCACTTCTACGGATGTGGGGGCGATGAATAAGAAAATTTCATCCTCTGGCTGAATTTTTGTCTGCAAAGAAGCAGCCCTACCCGTACCAATATCCAAAATTTGAAATGGTGCATCTGCCCAATCACGACGCGCTAGGGCCGCAGCGCCAGCGTCAGCAAAGAAAATCTTCAAACGGGAATCATAATCTGTAAATGCCGGCAGAAATTGTTCTGCTATCGGCATAAACTTCAGTTCCGGGAACAGGAACTCAACTTGTAAGCGAGTACAGCCATCTGCAAGGGCAGCTTGGACGGCTGTACGAGATTGGGCGATCGCATCTTCAAGACTATTTGGAAGTTCACTCATAATCTGCATGGTTCTGTAGTGTCTATTCCCATTGTTTCAGTATTGGCTCTTAATTAGGACTTACGCAGACGAGATCGCCCAATCCCCTGAAAATGCAGGGCTGTTTTATTATGAGAACCGCTATATCGCCATGATGCGATCGCCTCAACCAGTTGAAAAATATTTTATTTCAATATAGGGTCTTGTTTTTTATAACTTTAGTTATATCTCTATTGATGATTAATAGTGTTCAGCTAGAGTATTACCCTAACAATCCAAAAAATAAATCATCAAATATTTCCATTGAACTCAGTCGCCAGCAGGAGGATACTTAGCGCAATATTTTTTACACTAGCAAATAAACCTTATAAACAACTTAGGAACAGCGTATGCCTCTTCATAAACTTGAACATTTTGACCAAAATTATCGAGATACTTTTGGCGGAGACGATCTGAAAGCGCTGGATCTTTATACTGACGGAGGGGACAGAGTTGGCTCAGTTGCTGACGTTTTAGTTGATGATGATGGTCATTTTCGGTATTTAATTATTGATATAAGCTTAGATTTTGTTAGCAAGAAAATCTTACTACCAATTGGTCTTTGCCGGATCAGTTATCCAGAAAGACGGGTCTATGTTGATGGGTTAAGCAGACAGCAAATAGAAGGTTTACCCGATCATACAGAAGACGCGATCGTTAATAATGATTACGAAGAAAAAGTACGTAGTGTATTTCGTTCTCCAAGCAGCGGTGTGACTTACGATCGCGATACATACAATTACCAAAAAGATCCAGATTTATATGGGTTGAATGAGCAATCTCATCAAACTTTTAAACTCTATGAAGAACGATTAATTGCCAACAAACAACGCATTAAAACCGGAGAAGTAACGGTCGGTAAGCATATTGAAACAGATACTGTAAGCGTTACAGTACCCGTTCAAAAAGAACGAGTTCTAATTGAGCGAGTTACGCCAACAGAAGCAGGAAAGGCTATAAATCCTAATGAACTTCAGTTTCAAGAAGGGGAAGTAGCACGCATAGAAGTGTACGAAGAAACTCCTGAGATACATAAAGAAGCGTTTGTGCGTGAAGAAGTCCGGGTGAAGAAAGTAGTAGAACGGAACACTGTGGAAGCACAAGACACTATTCGTCGAGAGGAATTAGATATTGATACTGTAGGTAATTTAGACGTGCAATAATCTGGTGTTAATGCATATAAAGCTATTTAATTAGCTGGTTTATAAATTTGTTTGATAGATTTATCTAAAAATTATCATGCAGGCAAAGTTAATTTTATCTCTGCCTGTATTTTTTATTCAATAACAAGATTCTTGACTTTATAAAAACTAGGGAATCTTAACATTCAAATAAATTGCATTTTGAGAAACCATCTACAGATCCAAAGATACAAAATACAAAACTTTGCATTGAAAACCTTAATATATCTGGTGAACCCCGTGTACTAAAGCTAGACATATCTTTACAAAAGTCAAGTGAGATGCTCCCAATTTCATGTCTCTAGTTAGCTATATCGATCAAAATTATCTATAACTTTTGATTATTTAACCCTGAAAATAATTCATTCGGCAGAAGGATGTGCAAAAATCAATAAATGTCTAATTTGGTTATTAAGAGATGACAAAAAAATATTTGAGGTAAAACATAATGGTTCTTTACAAACTAGAAGATTTTGAACCTAGCTATCAAGAGAGTTTTGATGGTCATGACATTAAAGGGCTGGGTGTCTACACACAAGGAACTGATGAAAAAGTTGGTACTGTTAGCGATGTTTTAGTTGATGAAGAAGGTCATTTTCGCTATCTAGTTGTTGACTTAGGCTTCTGGATTTTTGGTAAAAAAGTATTACTACCAATTGGCCGTGCCCGTATCGACTATAACGTTGATCGCGTTTACACAATTGGTTTGACTAGAGAGCAAGCTGAAGATTTGCCTGAGTTTGATGAACGTCAAACTCTTGATTACGACTATGAAGAACGGGTGCGTGGGGTATATCGCCAACCCACAGACTATAACCTTCCTGTAGAAGCTTCAACACCATTAGACCCTTTAGCAGGAGCAGGATTAGATCCTTTAGGAGCGCCTGTAGCAACACCATTGGGTACAACTCCCACTTACGCTCGTGATAGCTACACTTACGAAAATGAGCCTGCTTTATACGGGTTAAATGAGCAAGATCATCAAACTCTGAGATTGTATGAAGAACGGTTGATTGCCAGCAAACGACGCCAAAAAACTGGAGAAGTAACGATTGGCAAGCATGTTGAAACTGATACCGCACGGGTTGCAGTGCCAGTGGAAAAAGAAAGAGTAATAATTGAACGTGTAACTCCAGCAGATGCGGGTACGGCTGTTTCTGGGCGCGAAGCAGACTTCCGTGAAGGCGAAGTTGCTCGCATAGAAATCCACGAAGAAACTCCTGATGTTCGCAAAGAAGCATTTTTGCGTGAAGAAGTCAGAGTTAGAAAAGTAGTCGATCAAGACACAGTTGAAACTCAAGAAACTGTGCGTCGTGAAGAGTTAGATGTGAATTCTGGTAATCTGCCGATTCAAGAACGCTAACTAAACATAGTCATTAGTTACTAGCTAATGACTAATAATTCATTCTATACAGTACAGGTGAAGCTGTTAAATTAGCTTTGCCTGTCCTTACAATAGCTGATACCACTTACAATACTTTTCGGATAAACCCAACAATCTATCTTTTTGTCTGGTAAAAGGTAAAGGTAAATTCAAG